>CAZOAP010000206.1:0-6412 GCA_964577645.1 uncultured Ignavibacteriales bacterium | reverse complement strand
TATCCACCATCCGTTGTTTGCACCACTGATAATGCAAGGTCTTGTCCAACTCCGCCTATAGTCTTGCTCCATTGAAGTTGACTGGAAGAATTCAACTTTACAATGTAAATATCACCATTAATGCCAGTTTGCCCAACTGCAACAAATCCACCATCGTTTGTTTGAATAATAGAGCGCGCTTCTACTCCTGTATTTGACGAATCTCCGATCACCAATTGAAATTGTGACTGGGTATAACAATCCTGCGTTCCCGGAAGAATTGAGTAATAGTTAAATAAAAGGAATAGGATTAATTGCGTTTTTTTCATGTTAAGCATAAATTTTAAACAATAAAATCTAAGCATTAATTTTTTTTTGCTATCAATGCAAGACACATGAATATTGAATCGGTTCTTAGTATGGTTATAGTTGTCATTACAAAAATAATACATTGTTTAAGTCAATACAATGTTTTGTGTCATAAAAAAGGCGACCCATTTATGGTCGCCTTAATTTCTGTGAAATCATTTAATCAGATAAATCTGCGATTAGTCCTGCGGCACTGTAACATTATACCAGAATTTCTTCTTGCGGTCAAGCACTTCATCAATATGTATATGCTTAACTTCTGTATATGCTTTCAGACCCTCTATACCAAGCTCTCTGCCAATGCCTGATTGTTTATAGCCGCCAAACGGCGCTTTATCGTTAAGTATATGCCATTCGTTTATCCATATAGTACCTGCTCTAAGCTGCTTTGCAACATTTAAAGCGCGGTCGTTATCCCTTGACCAAACACCACCTGCCAAACCAAAGTTTGAGGCATTTGCAATTCTGATGGCATCATTCTCGTTTTCAGCTTTTATTACAGCTAGCACGGGACCGAATATTTCTTCCTGTGCAATTCTCATATCATTATTTACATCAGCAAATAATGTTGGTTCAACATAACAGCCTGATTCAAATCCTTTTGGCACTCCCCCGCCATAAACGAGCTTTGCGCCTTCTTTTTTTCCTATTTCAATATATTCCAATACACGCTTCTGCTGTTTTTCGCTTACCATCGGACCGATATCTGTATCCTTTTCCATAGGGTCGCCAATTTTCATTTTGGCAAGCTTGGCTTTTAATCTCTCAACAACTTCATCGTAATTCTTGTTGGTTAAAATTAACCTTGAACCAGCCACACAGCACTGCCCGTTATGGAAATACCCTGCATAAGCTGAACCGTCTATTGCAAGATCAAGATCAGCATCATCTAAAATTATGCTGGCTGACTTTCCGCCAAGCTCAAGTGTAACGCTTTTCATAGTTGCGGAGGCAAGTGACATTACTTTTCTGCCAATTTCAGTTGAACCTGTAAATGCAACTTTATCAACCATCGGATTTGTAACCATCTCTTCGCCTACTTCAGCATCACCTGTGATAATATTCACAACGCCTTTAGGCAGGTCGGTTGAATCAATAATCTTTGCAAGCTCAAGCGCGCTCACTGATGTTTCAGGTGCAGGCTTAAGTACAATCGTACATCCGGCAGCAAGTGCCGGACCTATCTTCCACATTGCCATCTGTAACGGGAAGTTCCATGGTATAATTGCTGATACAACTCCAACAGGCTCACGAACCAATAGATTTTTGCTTACCCCTTCTTTAGAAATATCGAGTGTTTCATTAAGATCAGTCAATGCAAGCTTTGCAAACGTACTCGCTGCGCGGTATGTTAAGAACATATCGTCCTTTGATTTTTTATATGTTGAGCCTGATTCTTTTATTTCAAGCTCCTGCAGCATGTTAGAGTTCTCTTTTATCTTATCAGCTATCTGCTTTATGATTGCGCTTCGTTCTTCGTTTGTTTTACCTGTCCAAACACCGCTGTCAAAAGCATTCCTTGCTGCTTTAATTGCTAGCTTTGTATCTTCTACAGTTGACTTGGCAAGCTTTGCAAAAACACTTCTGTCAAACGGATTCACCGCATCCATTGTTCCTTTATCAGCAGCGTCCCTGAATTCACCGTTAATATAAATTTTGTATTCGAGCATTTAATTGTATTTATTATTAGATTATTTTATTAATATTTTATTTATTATTCTGAATAAAGCTGAATATATATTGTCGTATTATCTATCATTGCTGTCTTGAGCAAGGTCTAATGACATTTACATTTTTATGTATATTCGTCAATCATTGTCGCCCTGAGCGGAGTCGAAGGGCAATTGTGAATTGTTTAAATGTGAAGTATTATTATTACATTTTGACAATTCATGTATCAGATCAAAATCATTATTTATCAAAGCTTCTTTTTTTTTCCTGTTCCAGCCTTTGATCCTTTTTTCAGCAGAAATTGCATCATAAACATTATTGAATTCAGATGTAAAAACTAATCGAACCGGTCTGCGGCTGAAAGTATATGAGCTTTCTGATAATCCTTCATTATGTTCCCAAACTCTTTTATCAGGGTTGTTGGTAATACCTGTATAGTAACTATTATCTTTACACTTAACGATATAAACAAAATAAGATTTCATTTTTAAAATATAAACGCTTCGACTCCGCTCAGCGCGACAAATTCTATTTTCGATTTACAATAATTAAGAAAGGATTATTAATCAATTCATATACAAATACGGTTTCCAGTCCTCATCCAGTCTGCCGATAAAATGTTTCATGAATGTTATATGAGAAGGTTTGGATGCTTTTTTTGTGAGCGGCATTTTAGCTTCTTCGGGTGAACGGTCACCTTTTTTATTATTGCACTTTACACATGCTGTAACCAGGTTTTCCCAGGTATCATCCCCGCCTTTTGATTTGGGTACAATATGATCTATGGTCAGCTGCAGGTCTGAGCGCTGGCAGTAAACGCATTTATGGTTATCACGCCTTAAAATATTTTTTCTTGAAAGAACGATCTTTTTATATGGAACCTTTATATATACTCTTAACCTTACAATTGTCGGGAACGGGAGTGATGCTTTGATCGAACGGACACGTTTGGAATCTTTCGCAGAAATAAGCTCCGCTTTACCCAGGAAAATAAGAACAACAGCCCTTTGAACATTACAAATGCTCATGGCTTCGTAGTTCTGGTTAAGTACCAGTACTTTTCCGCTTAATTTCCCGTTTCGGGAAGGTTCTTCCCAGTCATCGGTAAAACTGAATGCATGGTCTGATTCGAAGTCGTTTTCCCTTTCAAAATTGCTGTTGCTTTATCGGTTAATTTATAAAAATAGCATTTTCTGTAAAAATAAACAAGGTCACAACATAAAAGTTAAAAATCCAAAAAAAATAACAAAATTTTTCATTTAAAAATTTTGGTATTGCATTATTTAAGCCTAAAACCTAAAATTACGTAATTAAAAACAAAAAAAGCCTATGGAGCAATAATTACGGTTTTAAACTACTAAAGCAAATTATTGTCATCAGATAAAACCAATTACGTTAAGTTTCTTTTATGTGCGGCAGTACTTGTTCTGCTTTTTGCTGCATCAAAAGATTCTTTCGCTCAGGGCAGAGATAGAAGTAAATTCCAGATAGGATTTATTGATACTTCGGGCTCTTACATTGATACTTCATTAATAAGCGATACCACTAAGATCAGGGGTCCGGTTGACTCGACTGCAAGGGTTAATAATTTCAAATATGAACAGTCTGACCAGCCGCTGCCGACATTTGGAGAGCTTAAATCTCCACTGCTCCTCTATGGCTCACAGGGTATTGATTATACCGTTACCTTTGATACACTTAATAATGTAATTATTACTGAATCATTTGAAGGCGAGGAATTCAAAGTTCCGAGGGTAATCCCGCTGGATAAGTATATTGAGGTCAGAAGCAGGCTGCAGGCTCAGAACCAGTTCTATAATATCGTATCTGAAAAGTACCAGATAGAAACACAGGATGACCTGGAAAAGCTTTTCAAGAATATTACTGAGATAACTATTCCCCTGCCGTTTGCCAGTGAAACGATTTTCGGTCCGCCAACTATCAACCTGAAGATAAACGGTACTATTGATATTACAGCATCGTACCAGCGAAGCACTAATGACCTGCAGACAATCACATCTGAGAGTCAAAATCAGAATAATATCAATGTTAAACAGGAAGTACAGGTCTCAACAAAAGGTACTGTTGGTGATAAATTAACAGTTGATGCTGACTGGAACTCACAGCGTACATTTGAGTTTGAGAACCAGCTTAAACTAAAATACACAGGCTATCCTGATGAAGTTATCCAAAGCATTGAAGCAGGTAACGTATCACTTGAAACCAGGTCAAATCTCATCGGAAGTACTCAGGCGCTATTTGGTGTAAAAGCACAGTTTAAGCTTGGGCCGTTAACGCTTACAACAATCGCATCACAAAAGAAAAGTGAAAAGAAAGAAGTTAATATCAACGGCGGTTCAGTTGAGACCCCGTTTGATATTTCTATATATGATTACGCAGAAACCAATTACCTGCTTGATGAGAACTGGGGACAGTATTTTACCAGGTATTATAAAACAGGTAACTCTCCTATTGATATTACAAAGATAGAAGTATGGGTTTACGCTGAGCCTAATAATCCAAATAAAAGGTCCGTATATGGTTCCGATACACTATCCGGCAGGCCGGTAAACGGTTATACACTACAGGATAGTACCACAGCAGTTCTTGGCCATACTTTAATAGGAAATTTTGTAAAGCTGGATCCTTCTGAATTCACATTAAACCGTTACGCAGGCTACATTACATTAAATGGTAACCTCCAGGCCAGCGGTAAAGATGCTATTGCAGTTGCATATACATATAATAATTCAGATTCAGGAGTAACCAATGTTCAGGTTGGTGATTATGTAACTGATGTATCATCCAATGCAAAATTAAAATTAAGACTGCTCAGGTATACTTCACAGCAATCACCTGACCAGAATGCAGAATTTACACGGCTATGGGGCAGGATGCTTAAGAATATATACAATCTGGGTGTCAGAAATATTAAGAACGATCCTAATAATTTAAGCTTTAATATATTCTATAATGAACCGGGTCAGCCGCCAACATCAAGTTATACCGGTCCGGGAAATTCCAGCGGTAAATCTTATTTAAACCTTATAGGTCTTGATTACAGGATAAATGGAGACCCCAGCAGTGTAGTACCAAACGGTGATAACTTTTTCGACTTTTTCCCGAACAATACAATTGATCTTAATAACGGAAATATTATTTTCCCTGACTTAAAACCATTTTCTACAAAGCTTATCGAAAGCGGTGTTGATACATCATTTATCGGCAAAAATGATACGATCTATACATCATCAAAATCCACTGCACAGAACTTTGGTAACCTGAAATTCACTTTAAAAGGAACAGCAAAAGGCGATGCTTCATCCAGATACTCTCTTGGCTTTAATCTTGTAGAAGGTAGTGTAAAAGTATTCAATGGTACTGTTGAGCTTGCTGCCGGCATTGATTACTCTATTGATTATTCACTTGGTGAGCTTGTAATTATTAACGCCAGTGCACTTGTTACCGGGGCAAACTTAAAGATCACATATGAAACCAATGACCTGTTCCAATTAGCCTCAAAAACACTGCTTGGTACAAGAGCTGAGTTAATGTTCAATAAAACAACATACCTTGGCTTTACGCTTATAAACTTAAAACAACAGACACTCAACAATAAAATAAGGATTGGCGAAGAACCAACCAATAACACAATAATTGGTTTTGATGCTTCTACAGATATAAAAACAAACTTCCTGACAAAGCTTGTAAATAAAATTCCCGGTTATAATACAAAAGAAGAATCAATACTGAATTTCAAGGGCGAAGTTGCTTTTATGCTTCCTGATCCAAATACTTTAAAAAGTGTTATTGCCAGCGATAACGGTGAAGCCGTTGCATATATTGATGATTTTGAAGGTGTAAAAAAAGTTATTCCCCTTGGGCTGAATCCCCTTTCATGGACTTTATCATCAATTCCATATGATGCAATTTTGGTACCAGGTACATTTAATGATGATGTAAGAGACAGCTTGATGAACAGGAAGAGATCTAAATTGACCTGGTATAACCTGCTTAATAATGTTCCCATTTCCGAAGTTTACCCGAACAGGAGCGTTGCTACAAACCAAAACCAGTCATTAACACCGTTTGTGCTGGATATAAAACCTGATTCAGTAGGAGCTTACAATTATATCACAAAAGACCAGCTTTACGCTGAAGGACCAGCTAAAGACAGATGGTCAGGTGTATTTAAGTTCATTAATACTTCACAAACAAACCTGCTGGATGAAAATATAAATTATATTGAAGTATGGATGCAGGTAAATGGCGGCCAGCCAGTTTCAAGTGATTCAGCAAAAATGCTGATCGATCTTGGCTCAATATCTGAAAGGATCATAACCACAAAGCGAATGGGCTTCAATTCCACAGATCCTAATATTAATTATCATTC
>CAZOAP010000205.1:5119-6446 GCA_964577645.1 uncultured Ignavibacteriales bacterium | reverse complement strand
AAGAGGTACGGGCTTACCACTAGTTATCTTTTTAACCAGCTCAACATTTTCTGAAATATTTTTTACAGTCCGCAGAATGTTTTTTGAATATGAATACAGTATCCCGTCATTTCCCAACCTGTAATCTGCAATTTCACCCTTTATTAGCTCCTGGCTGTCTTCCAATTCCATATACAAAGTAATTTTACAATACAGCCTTAGTCTGTGAGACCCAGATCGGCAGATCATGATCAACCTTACCAAGTATCATATTTAACTGACCCGTATGGTGCATAACATGCCTCATATTATATATTGTGATCTCAGCTATGCTGTAATCTTTCCAGGGATTTATCCACCTCTTAGCTGCTTTGGTTTCATCCATATCTTTTAAAAGATCATGCAGCTTATTCCGGCAATGGGCAACATAATTAAGTAAATCATCTTTACTGTAGATCTTCTCAGGCATTACTTCATCAATATCCTCTTCTTTTATGGTAAAAGGGGGCGGCATCTTAAAGTTATCCGGCTCCATATCAAGGTAATAATCAGTAAAGAATAATGTATGAAAAGCAATGTACCAGTATGAGCTTCGTATTTCATCGATATGTTTGGCATTTGCAGTATCACTTCCGGTTGAATAGTTGTACGTCCATATTTTATCGGGACACTTAGCAATAGCATTTTCAAACATATCAAGTGCAGCACCGAATTGTTTCCATAATTCTGTTTTTAAATTATTTTCCATTTTTACAATAAAAATTTTTAAATAATATTTGCTAATTCACTCAACACATTCAATTCACTCTATACACTCAACTCACTCACAAATCAACTATCGTCTTCGATACCCATTTAGGCAGACTATGGTCAATTTTGCCAAGCATCATGTTCAATTGACCCGTATGATGCTGTACGTGCCGCATACTGTGCATCAGGTGCTCTGTCATGCTGTAATTCCTCCTGCCGTTATTCCATCTCATATTAAATATATCCTGCTTTATTAAATTGCGGCATTTTTCACGGCAAAAGTGAACATATGAAATCAGCTCATCCTTTGTATAAGTTCTCTCCGGCATAACTCCTGACGGATCCATTTCTGACATTGTATAAGGCTCAGGCGGGTGAAAATTACCGGGGTCGGTTGAAAGGTCATAATCAGTAAAGAATATACAATGGTACGCGTTATACCAGAATTTATTTTCATCATCCCAAAGTGTATCGGGACACTTATCCAGCGCGTTCTCTAACATATCAAGCGCTGCACCGTACTGGCTCCAGATTTCGGTTTTTATTGTGCTTTCCATAATTTTTTAACAAAGTTATGAATTATAGTTCCTTATGGTAT
>CAZOAP010000205.1:0-5109 GCA_964577645.1 uncultured Ignavibacteriales bacterium | reverse complement strand
AAATATAAATGAACTATTATTCGTATGTGTATCATTATGTGATATTTTTTTTGAATTTGATATAGTAAAGATGTAATTCTTCATAATTTGTTTTTATTATTTATGTAATTAATTTTTTAAATGAATATAGTTATATAATGAATGATATCTTTTCATATTTACCCTACCTTGATAAGTAATTGATTTGAATCAATCCAAAATCTATATTTGCTTGATTTAAAATTTATTTAATTATTAGAAGGATAAATTAGTTTATTGAAATACACAAGAAAAATCAGTAAATTTGTAAAATTAAGCAATTTTTGGGAGGCATATTTTAAAATAGTAAATTAGATTTCGATAAATACAAGATTTAATTAAAATGGTAAATGATTTTTACTATTTTGGAATAAAACTGAAGGAAGAAATAAAACAAATTAGAATTATTTAAAAAGATAAAAGGGACATGAAAAATAATATAAATAAAAAACCCAAAGGAGTGCAGTTTACGACTAAATAAACTAAATTTTCTCCAATGGGTTAATTTTTGTTTCTTACACTACAAAAATAGCCATACATTTGGAATATAATCAAGTGATTTAGTAGGACTGTAACTTCTTTGGTATTTATCAATTAAATACCTTCAAGGAGGGCTAATGAATCAAAATCAAACTTTTGAAAAGCTTTACTATTATGATGACGGTAAAGTTTATTTACAACTACCAAATAATACAAAATTATTTTATTTGGGTTGTATAAAAAGTGGGGTATTATACACCGATAAGAAACAAAAAGATGTATTTAGAAAAAACAATTCCTTTGCATACAATTATCAGTTAATAAAAAACGGAGATTTCAATATTCTTCATACAACTTATGAGGAAAAATCTCATTTTTATCTATCCAAAGCAGAGGTTTTGAAATTTGGAAAGTTAATGCAGTTCAAAAACAAAGGACAGGAAAAACAAATCTTTGTACCGTTAAATTCATTCCATAGGTCAATAGAGGAGGCTATTAAAAATGTTGAAAATAAAATTAACTTTGGTAATGCTTCAATGACCACCCCTTATGGATTCAGTACAAAAGATTGCACTCAAATTTCTTTATTTGAAAAACCTTAACAATTGTATTTTATTATTAATGGAGAGAATATATCTCTCCATTAATTTCTTTATTTTAGTAAATAAAAAAAGGTATATTAAAAAATATACCTTTTCACATATAGAATTTATAAAGAATTGTTTATTTAACCAATGTCATTTTCTTAGTTTCACTGTAATTATCGGTCTTCAGTGTATAAAAGTAAACACCGCTTGCATAACCCGATGCATTCCAGGTTGCTTCATATTTTCCGGGTTTTAACTTTTCGTCAGCAAGTGTTTCTACAGCATTACCAAGTACGTCATATATTACAAGCTTTACATTTGATGTTATGCCGCTGCTGTTTGCAGGGATATCAAAGCTTATCTTTGTCTGAGGATTGAACGGATTTGGATAATTCTGTTTTAATGAATATACTTTTGGAATTTCCGAATTAATATTATGTACACCTGTGAGGTCATCCAAAGGTCTTTTGTAAAGAGCATTGGATTCAGTTCCAATAAAAATATAATCATTTGCAATCATCATCGATCTTATTGTATAAGTTCCTAAACCATTGTCATTTCTGGGTGCCCAGTTTAACCCGCTGTTAGTTGTAACGTATACACCTGTCTCGTATCCGCCTGCAAAAACAAAATCATCATTTGCAGCCAGTTTATTTACCGGAATATTGATAGCAGTTTGAGTCCATGTATCTCCATCATCATCAGATACCAGAACACCATACAGGTAACCTGCATAAAGCTTATTACCTCCAACTGCTAAACAATATACATTTATACCTGTTAAACCCGTAGGGACCCATGTATATCCTTTATTTGTTGATTTTAAAACTCCGTTTAAAGCAGTTGATGCAAAAAGTATATTTCCTTTTATCTTTATAGAATATATCACACTGCCACCATAAACCTGGTTCCAGGTTTCTCCATTATCCCTGGAAACCGAAATAGTACCATCATTTCCGGCAAATATTGTATTACCTACAACCTCAAGGCAGCGAACCAAACCTGAACTATATGATGTCTGGACCCAGTTTGCACCTGTAGTTGTTGTAGTATATTTAATACCGTATTGTTGGGTACCTGCAAATAATCTTGTTTCATTTGCACCAAGACTATAAACGTATAACATGTTGAAATCTGTCCAGTTCCAGTTATCTCCGTTGTTTGTTGAATAAAACCTGCCATAATCTGCTGCGGCAATCAATTTATTCTGGAATATAGTATAATCATATCCTGTAGCTTCGGCAAACATTCCATTTGTCATATGTACCCAGTCACTGAATGAACTATGTGATATTACAAAAATCAATAAAGCAGTAATGATTGTTTTCATGTTATTAAATAATTTAATTAGTAAAATTTTTAAAAATGTTTAACTAATAAATTAATATTATCGGTAAATATGATCAATCTAATATTAAGATACTTCATTACATAATATACATAATATTTTTAATTATCAAGCGTTTATATTGGCAAAAAGTTAACGAAAACAGATAACTGTATGTTTCTGTAGTCCATCAAATGATAGTAAAACTATTTAAATATTGTTTTAATTTTGCACCTTTTTTGTAAGCTGAAAAATGCTTAATTTTGCATTTAATAGCATATTGTAATCGCTGGACTTATCGAACACAGTGAGAGAAGTTAGCTATAATAGGATAGAAACAGTTATTTTCACCCTGCCCTCGTAGCTCAGTAGGATAGAGCGTCGGTTTCCTAAACCGCAGGCCACAGGTTCGACTCCTGTCGAGGGTACAAAGACAATTTTGAATTCAATTTAGGAATTAGAAATCAGCATAATCGTTTTCTAATATGTAATTTCGCAGGCCATCCCGCTTTGCGGGATCGAGGGTACAAAAGCAATTAGGAATTGCGAATTAGGAATTAAAAATCATTTCAAACATTTCCTATTTTGTAATTTCGCAGGCCATCCCGCACAGCGGGATCGAGGGTACAAAGACAATCAGGAATTACAAATTAGGAATTAATTATTTCTGATTTTTTTAAATTACAAAGCCAAAATGTCAAAGTAATAAGCTTTGGTGAATTTTGGCTTTTAAAGTTTTTTAATATGAATAAAGTTGCATTAATTACCGGCGGCGTTCACAGGCTTGGAAGGCATATAACATTATACCTTGCCTCAAAAGGATATGATCTTGCCATTATATATAATTCCAGTCCGCCTGCAGAACTAAAACGTACTTCAGAATTACTAAATGCATTCGGAATAAAATATAAGCTGTATAAATGTGACCTTAAAAATATTAAACAGGTAAAAAAAACAATTGATAAGGCAGGCAGTGATTTCAAAAAGATAGATGTACTTGTCAATAATTCAGGTGTAATTAGGAGGATAGATTTTTTTGATATTACAGAAAATCTTTTTGATGATACCATTGCAGTGAATCTGAAGGCGCCATTATTTGTATCTCAATATGCAGTCAGGTACCTTAACAAATCAAAAGCACCAGTGATAATTAATATTGCTTCTCTTGGCGGGCTGCAGAACTGGACGGGATTTATGCCTTACAGCATTTCCAAAACCGGTGCGGTAAAATTAACGTACCTGCTTGCACGCAGGCTTGCTCCAAAGATAAGAGTTAACGCAATTGCACCCGGAACCATCATTATTGAAGGTGAGGAAAAAGGAACCCCTTCAAAGACCGATGTTACAAAGATCCCTCTCAAGAAATACGGCACACCCGCTGATATCATTAATGCTGTTGAGTTTATTCTTGAGTGCAGCTATTTGACAGGGCATGTTATTCCGATAGACGGCGGAAGAATGCTGAACAATTAAAAATGAGCAGTTAATAATGATTAATATTTTAAAATAAGAATTAGAATTCTAAACCAGAGACCAGTATGGCATTAGCAAAAGCACCAAAAGCATATAGTGACGAGAAATTCCTGAAAAGCCCGGCAGCACGCTCACTGCGTATTGTAGCGGAGTATATGGAACCGCAGTACAGGTTCAGAAAAGAAAATGTCAGGGATACTATTGTGTTCTATGGGTCTGCAAGGCTTCTTCCAAAGAGCGCTGCTTCAAAAAAACTTGCTGCCATAAAGAAATTCAAGAACCCTGGCAAAAAGCATTTAAGTGATGCTATGATGGACCTGGAAATGTCCAGGTACTATGAAGATACGGTTAAGCTATCACAAATGCTGACAGAATGGTCAATAAAACAGGAACCGGGCAACAGGTTTGTAATATGCTCAGGTGGCGGACCCGGTATAATGGAAGCATCAAACAGGGGAGCTAAGAAAGCAGGCGGTAAATCAATCGGACTCAATATAAGCCTGCCGTTTGAACAAAACCCTAATCCTTATATCACACCATCTTTAAATTTTGAGTTCCATTACTTCTTTATGCGTAAATTCTGGTTTGCATATCTTGCCAAAGCACTGGTTATAATGCCGGGCGGATTCGGTACACTGGATGAATTATTTGAGCTTTTAACATTGATACAGACAAAGAAGATCAGAAAAAAAATGCCGATAGTTATCTATGATAAATTGTTCTGGAATAAAATAATTAATTTTGAGGAATTAGCTAACAAAAGATTAGTTGATAAAGATGACCTTAAACTGTTTTATATTGTCGATTCAGTTGAAGAAGCTTTTGAATACCTGAAAAATGAATTATGCAAACATTATATGCAGAGACCGGATAGTCTCTTCAATCAAAAAACCAAAATTTCTCCCAAAGAAAAGAAGAAGTTAAAACTAAAAAGAAATTAAATGATAATCAGTATGACCGGGTTCGGGAAGTCTTCCAAAACCCTGAAAAAAATGAAGGTATCGGTTGAGCTACGCAGTATAAACAGCAAGTATCTTGAAGTTAACTGCAGGCTTCCCATGGTTTTTAGCGATAAAGAGTCAGATATAAAAGAGCTTGTTGGACAGAAAATATCCCGCGGCAAAATATCGGCAATGCTTTCAATTGAAAAGAATTCAGCAAGCGAAGTGACCCTGCAGGTAAAACCGGAGGCTGTGAAGGAATATCACAAGCTTTTAACAGGCA
>CAZOAP010000204.1:0-6455 GCA_964577645.1 uncultured Ignavibacteriales bacterium | reverse complement strand
AAGTATAGCAGATGAGAACACCATTTATGCATGCTGTGATGGCGGTAAAATCTTAAAATCAACAAATGCTGGTGTTAACTGGAATGTATATCAAACCTGCTATTCAAGTTATCTGGAAAGCATTGATTTTATAAATTCAAATACAGGCTATGCTGTAAGGTATGGCGGTATAATAATAAAAACAACAACAGGCGGTGAACCGATCGGAATTGAACCTGTCAGCAATAATGTTCCGGTTGAGTATAAATTATTCCAGAATTATCCAAACCCCTTTAACCCTGTTACAAAAATTAGGTTTTCAATTCCTGATAATTTTCGTTCAGTACCTGTTAATATCTATATATATGATGTAACCGGCAGGGAAGTCCAATATTTTTCATATGATAATTTAATACCCGGTACATATATTATTGATTTTGACGGTACAGATCTTGCTTCAGGTGTCTATTTTTATAAGTTTATTTCAGGTGGTTTTATTGAAGCACGCAAAATGGTATTATTGAAATAGTTTTTGAGAAATCTACAAAAATATAACAAATCAGGTATAAAAAGAGCTTCTACAATTTTTATACCGAACTTATCCCTTTTTTAAAACCTATAAAATCTCTATAATTGTGCTTACCATGCCACCAATATTGGCTTTTTAGCCTTTTTTACTAAGAGCCAGCTAACAAAAAAATAAGAATTTATTTGATTTTTAACTGAATTAATTTTCAAAATCTATAATTATGTCAATAAAAGTAACCAATTTAACGAAATATTACGGTGATTACCTCGCAGTAGATAATATTTCGTTTGAAGCAAAAAAAGGAGAGATCCTTGGTTTTCTTGGTCCTAATGGTGCCGGAAAATCCACAACTATGAAGATAATCACAACTTATCTTCCCCCAACATCAGGAACTGTTGAAGTTGACGGCTTTGATGTTGAGGAAAAATCACTGGATGTAAGGAAAAAGCTGGGTTATTTACCTGAGCTTAATCCTTTATATTATGACATGAACGTAGTTGATTATCTCGATTTCGTGGCAAAACTGGATGGTATTCCGGTTAACGAGATAAAAAAGAAGCGTGAAGAAATGATAAGGGTATGCGGTCTTGAAAGTGTCCGCGGTAAAGATATCGGCACGCTATCAAAAGGTTTTAAACAGCGCGTTGGCCTTGCTCAGGCAATGATAAATAATCCCGATGTTCTTATACTTGATGAACCAACATCAGGTCTTGATCCGAACCAGATCATAGAAATAAGAAATCTTATCAAGAAGCTTGGTAAAGAAAAAACTGTAGTACTTTCAACACATATCCTTTCAGAAGTAACCGCAACATGTAACAGGGTGATTATTATCAATAAAGGTAAAATAGTTGCCAACGGTACACCTGAAGAGCTTCAGGCTAAATCAAAAGGCCAAAGCCTGGTAATACTTGAAGTAAAGAACAACTGCGATAAGAATGCACTTTCTGCCGCACTTAAAGATATCAGGAATGTAAATAAGGTTGAATTCGTAAAAGATAACGGTGATTCTTTCCTTTTCAATATTTACGGTGAGCATGGAACAGATCTGAGAGAAGTGATCTCAAACAAGGTAATGCAGCAGAAAGCTATGGTACTTTCAATGCAGGCAAAACAATCATCATTAGAAGATATATTCAGGGAGTTAACAAAGTAAAAATATGAATACAGCAAATATAAAAACCATTTTTTCAAAAGAGCTTAAATCCTACTTTAATTCCCCGGTAGCATATATAGTTATGATAGTATTCATGGTAATATCAGGTTTCCTGTTTGCCATGAGCTTTTTCCAGATTAATATAGCTTCAATGAGGGAATTTTTCGGAAGCTTCTTTATACAGCTTGTACTTTTTGTAGTGTTTATACCGGCTATTACTATGCGCAGCTTTTCAGAAGAAAAGAAACAGGGAACACTGGAGCTTCTGCTGACCAAGCCTATCACTGATCTTGAACTTATATTAGGCAAATATCTTTCAGCTTTAACACTAATAATCATTACACTTTCACCAACAATACTTTATTTTATTGTTATTAAAATGATGGGACCCATAGCGTTCTGGCCGTTTTTAACCAGTTTGCTGGGTTATATATTGATGAGTGCATTTTTTATTGGAGTGGGGATCTTCGTTTCATCAATAACCGAAAACCAGATAATTGCATTCATAGTAGCAGTTCTTATCTGTTTATTCTTTTTCCTTTTAGGAAAGTTTTTGATGATCTTCCCGCCTTCAGTAGTTTCTGTTTTCGAGTATCTGACAACTGATTATCACTTAAGTAATATTTCCCGCGGGGTTATAGATTCCAGGGTATTGATATATTATTTCTCAATGATATTTTTCACGTTATTTATCACAAAAGTATCACTTGAAAGCAGAAAGTGGTAATCCAATTTTTAAAGAAAAGTAAATAAATATAGTATTATAATAAATATATGGCAGAAGAATTAGAAAATAAAGACGAATTACAGAACGAAGAAGATTCTGTAGAGGAATCATCCGAAGAAGTTGAACAGGATGAGAGACTTAAAAGCAGGAAAAAGAAAACAGAATCAAGAAGAAGGCAGGCAATAATCAGCGTTCTTCTTGTTGCAGGTATTCTTGTAGTTCTGAATATAATAGCCTTGAAGGTATTTTTCCGCTGGGATCTAACCCCGAATAAGATTTATACATTAAGTGATGCCAGCAAGAACATCGTATCTAAGCTTGATGATAAGCTTGTTGTGAAAGCATACTTCACGGATAACCTTCCTGCGCCATACAATAATAACAGGCGTTACCTGCAGGAATTACTTGATGATTACCGCAGTGCTTCAAATAATAAGATTTCTTACGAAATAGTAAGCCCAAGCGACCAGGAAGAGCTGGAAAAGGAAGCTCAGAAATACGGCATTCAACCTGTTCAGGTTCAGTCTGTAAAGAATGACAGGGCAGAAGCTTTAAAAGCATATATGGGTGTAGTATTGCTCTATGGCGGTAAACAGGAAGTACTTCCGTTTATAGGCAGTACAGAAAATCTTGAGTACGACCTGACAGGTGTTATCAACAGGTTAACCCAGCCTGAATTGAAAAAGATAGGTGTGTTAACCGGAAACAATATGCCCGGAGTTGATAAAATTGGTAAGGTAAATCAGTATCTTTCAAAATTCTATAACGTTTCAAATATTGATGCTTCTAAAAATAATCCTATTCCAGCGGATATAAAGACTCTTGTGGTGTTCTCACCTAAGGCACCTCAACAGCAACAGCAGATGGGTCAACAGCAGACACCACCACCTGTTGTACCAGAGAACATAAAATTTGCTATTGACCAGTATTTAATGAATGGCGGTAGAGCAATTTTCCTGATGAGCAGAGTTAGTGTTGCTTCACAGCAGCAGTTCCAGATAGCCCAGGTTACTCAAACAGGACTTGAAGATATGCTTGAAAGTTATGGAGCAAAACTCAATAATACAATTTTAACAGATAAAGAATGTGCATTTGTCCAGGTTCCCGTACAACAAGGACCAATTCAAATGTATACACAGATTCCATTTCCATATTACCCTAAAATTGTAAATATAAATCATGATATTCCTTCTTTTGCTACAATTGGTCAGGTTTTTCTTGGTTTTTCATCAGATATAGACTTGAGTATAGCAGGATCAAAAGGTGTTAAAGTTACTCCATTATTAACCACTTCTCCTAAAACAGGCGTAGCAAATGAATTTGCCATTGTTCAAACTTCGGGAACAATGCTTCCTGACAGTATGTTCAAATCAAAGGACCTTAGTGTTGGGGCAATTTATGAAGGTAAGTTCAAAAGTTTCTATAACGGTAAACCGATACCAGCTGATACAATGCAGGGCTCTTCACCGGCACCAACTACTGTTAAACCTGAAAGCCCGGATTCAAAAATAATTGTGCTTTCAAACGGTGATTTCCCGCAGGATGAGTTCCGCGGTCCTGACGAAAATCTATTATTCTTTGCAAATATGATAGATTATATGAGTGATGATGCAGGTCTTTCTATGATAAGATCAAAAGATGCTAATCCAAAACCTCTTGATTCCATTGAAGACAGTACAAAAGTAATTGTTAAATACGGAATGCTTGTTGGACCTCCTCTTTTAGTACTGTTGTATGGGATGTTAAGATGGAGAAAGAAAAAAGCAGCAAGAAGTTAAAATTATAAAGTTAAACAAGTAAAGGTAATTTAAGCAGTATATGAATAAATCAATAAAAATATTACTTGCAGTTTTTGCAGTGTTAATAGCAGTATATTTTCTGTTTTTCAGGTCCGGTGAAAAAGTTGCAACAGATAAGCTGGATGCTAAGCTTTTTGTAGCTGATTCATCTAAAATTGATAAAATAGAAATTGTCAAGAATAACGAAACAGTTATGCTTGAAAAGGTTAATAACCAGTGGAAACTTACTAAGCCAATAGACTATCCTGCTGATACTACTAATATCTATTTAATGCTTAAAGATCTTAAGAATTTTACAATTGAAAGTGTTGCTTCAGAAAATCCGTCTAAATTTAGCGGTTACCTGGATTCGGCGAATAATTCCAGGATATCAACATACCAGGAAGGAAAGCTGCTGGGTACATTCATACTTGGTAAGGCACTTACAGGTGATAATTCTTATTTAATGAAACCAGATGATAACAGGATCTTACTTGCTTCAAATTTAACAGCTGCTCTTTTTACCAAGCCTTCAAAAGATTACCGCAATAAATTTATATTGTCAATTCAGCCTTTTACAGTAAATAAGGTTTCTTTTAAATCGACTGATTCAAATAAAGTTGATTTTACTGTTGCAAAGGATTCTGCAGGTAAATGGAACATAGGGGGAGATTCAGTGTCATCTTCGGCTATGGAAGGATTTCTAAATATATTAGGCAATCTGAATACCGATGATTTTAAAGATACCGTAATGACTACTTTTCCCGAACCTACATATACTGTCACAATCTCAGGAACCGGGCAACCTACAGTAATAAATCTGTATAAGGAAATCAGCTCAGATCCAAATGCTGCCCCCGCTTATATAACACAGGTTAGCGGTGATAATCAGCTTTTCAGATTATTTGGTGCTCTGGCTACACAGCTTATGAAAAAGCGTTCTGATTTTATTCCACCACCTCCAACTAAAACTCCAAAATAAATTATTAAAAAAAAGACCTGTTTTTTAAACAGGTCTTTTTTTATATCAGAGATTAAAATTCTGTTATTTTCTGTTCAATCTATAGAGTGCTGCAAATGCTATTAAATAGCAGAAAGCTCCTGACCAGTATGAAGCGGAAATGCCGTAATTCATTGCTATGATTATTGAAAGGATCGTTGCTAGTACTGACATAACTCCGTTAATTCCCCAGAGCCATGGAGTGATATCTGGATTTTTGGTATTTGCCATTTTCATTCCTATCGGAAATGCCATTCCGAGAAATAATCCCATGGGGAAGAGTATCAATACTGATACCAGTACCCTGATCTCTGTTGAATTATCCCTGAAATAATGAATAATATACGGCGTAACCAATCCAAAAATTATCAGTATTCCCAACAGAAAGATAAATCTAATTCTGCTTTTTATTGCAATATCCGCACGGTTAGCACCACTGATCAGGCTGCCTATCCCGCTTGATAGCAGCATTGTAAATAATGCTGCAGCAAGTGAATATGTAGGATGACCCAGGAAAATGTTCAGTCTTTGAATCTGTGATATTTCTATCAGCATGAACCCAAGACCAATTGCCATGAAGTAGATGAAGTTAACAGATGTACCATTCAGGCTTACCTTTTTTGAAGTTATCTTAAGAGGTATAACAATACATAATACGGATAATCCGAACATTGTACTTGCAAGCGTAATTAAAATGA
Organism: uncultured Ignavibacteriales bacterium; assembly: GCA_964577645.1. Classification (GTDB taxonomy): domain Bacteria; phylum Bacteroidota; class Ignavibacteria; order Tepidaquicellales; family OLB5; genus OLB5. Next base: position 588 of record CAZOAP010000204.1, on the reverse strand, counting down.
ATATTGCCTTTGCATTGAAACCCATATCCCACTCTTTCCAAAGTGGCGGATTGAAGAGATCCATGAATTTCATATAATGGAAAAAGAACGGTTTATCATCTGTTGGTGAATTAATATTTATCGGGAAGTTATTATTGAACTCTTCCCTGGAGCCATCAGTTGTAAGCTGTACAAAGACAGAATCACTTGATGAAACAGGTGAGATAATATTTTCAAAATCAAATGTTTTATTAAGGCTATCAACCATATTAAGCTCGCTTTTGGTAAATGGCGATTTGCTAATAAGAAGTGTTCCTGTACCGCTTCTATCCTGAATGCGCTCCTGCTGCTGGCACTTAACAAGCATAATATGCTCACGGATATTTTTGACCCCTGATTCCTTCAATGCATCTGCCGTAATATTCATCAAACGGTAATGTTCGATAGGTTTTGCGCGGTAGAATCTTGTAACCGTTAATATGCCATCAGGCTTAAGCTTGCTGAACAAGAGCTTCCATGTTTCCACAGTATACAGGGCATTTTCAGTAAGCACAAAAGCACCTGAAGCTGCAGCTGACCAGTTATCGATTACAGACACCTGTATTATAT
>CAZOAP010000203.1:0-6475 GCA_964577645.1 uncultured Ignavibacteriales bacterium | reverse complement strand
TTCATTGCGAGAAGATACCTGCTTTCCAAAAAGAAAGTTCAGTTCATCACCATTATTACGCTTATATCAATAATCGGGGTAACAGTTGGCGTAGCTGCCCTGATCTCAGTGCTTTCTGTATTTAACGGTTTCAATAAATACCAAATGGATATATTAACAGGTTTTGATCCGCATATAAGGGTTGAGCCTGATTCAGGTTCAACAATGTCTGATTATAATAATATCATAAGTAAGATAAACTCAACAAGCAAGGTGACTGCAATATCTCCTTTTACAATAAATAAAGGCGTAATATCTACAAAGAAAAATAATGTTGTAGCATTTGTGAAAGGTGTAGATGATAAAAAAATACAGGGACTCTCTGATGTAGCTGATAAAACTACGCTGGGTGATTTTGAATTCCGTGATAACGATGAATATGGCGGAATAATACTCGGCAACAGCCTTGCAGCAAAGCTTGAAGCAAGGGTACTGGATACTATTTCAGTTATGAGCCCGGTTGGTATGGAAAAAGCATTAACACAGATAATAACACCAAAAACTCAGAAATTTATAGTTCGCGGAATATTTGACGCAAATAACCGTGATTATGACAAGCTGTATTCTTTTATCTCAATTCCCAAATCACAGAGTTTGTATGACCTGGGAAACAGTGTTAACGGAGTTGAGCTAAGAATAGAAAATATCAATAATTCCGAAGACGAAAAGGAAAAAATTTCTGCAGCAATCGGAAAAGGATTCAGGGTCAACACCTGGTATAACCTGCATGAAGACCTATATTCTGTTATGAAGGTTGAAAGGTGGACAGCATTTATAGTCCTTTCGCTCATAATTGCTGTTGCATCATTCAGTATAATAGGTTCATTAACAATGACTGTGATAGAAAAACGGCGTGATATTGGCATACTTAAAGCAATGGGTACTGAGAACAAGAGCATTATAAGGATATTCATGTTTGAAGGAATATTGATAGGTATATACGGAACAATATTTGGCTGTATTCTTGGGCTGGGAATGTGCCTGGCTCAGATAAAATTTAAACTCTTCCCATTGGATACTATGGTTTATTCAATTGACGCATTACCGATCGATCTTAGATACACTGATTTTATTTATGTCAGCATATGCGCATTAATCTTATCGTTCCTTGCCTCCCTTTATCCGGCTTTACGTGCAGCAAGGCAGGAACCGATTAAGGCTATTCGCTGGGAATAATTAGTATATACCATTAATTTATTGATTTAAAAAATAGTAAAATTAATATTGGATACAGATAAAAAAGTAATAATAAAAACATCGGGATTGACCAAAGAGTACCAGGTCTCAAAGACTGAAACACTTCGTGTGTTAAAAGGTATTGATACTGAAATATATGAAGGCGAGATAATCACAATCGTGGGACCTTCAGGAGCTGGTAAAAGTACATTGCTGCATATCATAGGTACGCTTGATAAACCTACAAGCGGGAATGTTATTTTTGACGGCGAAGATGTGTTTTCGCTGGGAAGCAATGACCTTGCACGATTCCGTAATACAAGGATAGGCTTCGTTTTCCAGTTCCACCACCTGCTGCCGGAATTTTCAGCAATTGAAAATGTTTGTATTGCTGCTTTGATATCAGGCAAATCAATGAAATCAGTTGAGGGGAAAGCAAAGGAATTACTGACTGAGGTCGGGCTTGGTGACAGGCTGCATCATAAGCCTTCGGAGCTTTCCGGCGGTGAGGCGCAGAGAGTTGCAATAGCTCGCGCACTCATCAACGACCCCAAAGTAATACTTGCTGATGAACCGACGGGCAATCTTGATTCAAAGAACAGCGATGAAGTACTGCATTTGATATTTGATTTGAGGAAAAAGTATAACAGGACGTTCATCATAGTAACACATAACGAAATTTTCGCACAAAAGACCGATAGAACATTAAGAATGGTTGACGGTCAGATTCAAAACTAATTTCTCAGTTTAAAAGTTAACTTGTTTTATAATAAAATAAATTAATGATCATTAATTGAACGATCTTTTTAAAAATATCATTTCATTTTTAATATTCCTGTTCTTAATGAATTATAATTCCTTTACACAGGATACAACCAAGCCAAAAACAAAACCAGTTATAAAGGAAGATACTGCATACGTACAGAATTTTATACTGGCAGACCATAATTACCAGTATCTGATTAAAAATAATCCCGATACATTAACACGCAGGAGATTCTTATGGTATCCAACAAAGACTTTAGAAGACATGTTCAGCTATATACCAGGATATTACCTTAGCTATATGGATGTTGGTCAATTTAATCCAATTAGCTTTAACCAGATGGGATATACAACAGGTGTCTTCAGGCATGGCAGACCTATTAATGATAACATGGATGGTACAATTGACTGGAACCTGCTTTCACGGAATGAAATTGCTGAAATAGAAGTTTCAAACGGATTCGGGAATAATTTATATAATTATTCCAACAGTGTTAATATTATTGATAGAGAGCTTTATCAGTTCAGACCGTATACTGAGATAAGCTACTACCAGGATAGGTATGAAAATCTGTATTTTGACGGTAATTATCATCAGAATTTATTCAGAAAGCTTAACTTTAACTTTGGCATAACCAAGCATTCATATGATGGTCACTACGTTAATAGTGATTTTGATAAATGGCTTGGAAGGTTTAATCTTAATTTTGCGCCGTCAAATAAGTTGAATTTCTTCTTAAACGTAAATTATTCCAAGATACAAAAGGGTTTGAACGGCGGCATCAATGCTGATACAGTCAATTTGGGTGATAAAGATAAACTTTTCAATTCAACAACTGCAATTGTAAATAACTCAGATGCATACGAAATAAAGGAAAGATTTGATATTGATCTTGGTTCTGTATTCCTGGCAGGTAAGAACTCATTTACAAAGTTTCAGGCATATGTCAGCAATTCATTCCGTAAATACAGGGATGAAGAGAACCGGCCGAATCCGAATGGTATTTATTATAAAAGTAATTACCATTGGATAACATATGGTGCTAAGCTTCAGGAAGTTTTTGGGATCAAATCAATTAAAAACATTGATATCACTTCAAGAACAGAATTGGATTATAACTATACCATAACTGATTTTTATACGAATGTATTAACTTCAATCACCAGCAGCAATACGAATAATGGAAACAGTGGAGAACTTAATTACATCCAAAATATTGATCTAAGTTATAAAAATTTAATATTGACTGGATATATAAGAGGCTATACTTACAATATATCCAGAGTTCTGTATTATTTTTATGGTATTAACGCTGACTATAAAGTAAAAGTAGATTCAAATAATTCATTTGCATTTAACGGGCAATTTAACACGAAAGATGATTACACATCTTTGAAAACTGGTTTTGAATTTGGCCAAAATAGCATAGGAACCCAATTTTATTACTATAATTCAGGCAACGGAATATATAAGGGAGTAAATAATATTTTCAAGTTTAGATTATATAAATTCGATCTGGAAGGTATTTATTCATATAATTTCGTGCCATCATACAAAATTGATTCTACTTTCAATGAATATATTTATTCACCTGTTCATTATGGAAATCTGAATTTATCCTGGCATGATGTGGCTTTCAAAAATAAACTTGAATACAAGATTGGTCTGAATTCAAGATTTTGGTCTGAATATCATAATGCAAATTATTCTACTAACCCAACTCAAAGGCTCAGAATACCTGCCAACGCAACACTTGATTTCTACATAATCGGCAAAATAGGCAAGGCTACATTCGGTCTAACTTTAGAAAATATTCTTGACAGGATAATTTATAATACTGGAGTCTATCCGTTTATGGATAGGGGAGGATTCTTAAATACTATTTCAAGATTCAATATTACGTGGAATTTCTTCGATTAAGGCTTCACAAGCTGCTAATACATCACTTACTTCAACTAATTTAATACATTTAAACTCATCTTTGCCTGTGAATATACAATTTACAGGCTTTGGGGAATTAAAGAAACATGGTGAACAGTCAAGATCTGTCCGCACAATAATATGCCTGTTCTGCCATGGATAGAGCTCCCTGTAATTTGTATATGCAAAAATTGCGACCTGCGGCACTCCAAGACCCGCAGCTAAGTGCATTAAAGCTGAATCATTGCTTACAAATAATCCGCATTGTTTCATTAATGCAAGTGACTGCATAATATTTTCAGTTTTGGGAATAATAACATTTTTGCCGCCAAGAGTCAGTATCAACTCATTTACATCTGTTTCTGTACCGAATAGCAATATTTTAGCCCCGTATCTTTCAGCAAGCTGCCTGGCAAGTGAGCCGTATTTAATAGCTGACCAGCGTTTATTTATGTGCCCCTTAAATGTAGCTGAACCTGCATGAAAACCGATGAGGAAGTTATCATTAAGTTCATTATTTTTAATATATTCTTTTGCGAATAATTCGTCTTTTTGCTGCAGGTTAATTTCAAGCTTACCCAGTTCATCTGAATTCATATTAGGGAAAACTGCCCTGGCAAGCTCAAAATTTTCAAGGACGTTATGCCTGTCTTTAACTTCATCTATCAAAATAGTATTAAGGAAATCAAGGTTTGAACGTGAATAGTGGGTGTATCTTGTTGCTACTTTTACCTTTGCGCCTTCAAGGTACTGGACAAGGTTGTATTCACGCCTGTTTGCAGGATAAACATTTATTGAAACATCATAATAGTTCTTTCTGAGAGCAAGTGTCTGTTTAAGCGATCTTACCTTAGGCTGTTTTAAAAAGTCAATAAAGTAAGTATTTGCAATGTTGGGATTATTCTTAAAAAGCTCTTCAACAGGTCTGAACATCACAGCAGCATCAATGGTACTTTCAGGCGAGTGTTTCTTAAGCAGGGCTAAAGCGGGTGAGAACATTACGGCATCACCAATACCTGATAATGCATTTATTAATATTCTCATATTATATTAGTGAATATGTTTATTGATTTTACTTAGGGTTTTTTAAAAATAACAAAATACTTATCATTAAAATCAACTTTTGTAAGAACTTCTGCATTACCGTATATCTTTTGATACCAGTCAATTCCTCGCGGTTTTTCAATCCTGTTAAGCCTCAGCTTGTTTGAAAGGTAAACATTCTTTGCAGGATCCCACATTGTGATGATCAAATGTGCACCGCTTTTTAGCGAGCGCCACAGGTTATCCATAGCACTGTTAAAACGCTCATCATCAGTGATATGCTGTGTTACATCAATCATTACGCCAAGATCGAACCTGTTTTCAGGCAGCTTAACTTCGCTAATATCACCAAGGATAAAGTTGTACTGCGGATATTTTTCCTGCAGATTAATTATCGATATTTCTGCAATATCATTGCCTGTATAATCTTTTGCTCCAAGCGAGTTGAAGTAATCTGTCCAGTAGCCAACACCGATACCAATTTCAACAATTGCGGTGCTTTCAGTTATCTTAATACCTGCTTTATCCATTTCCGATTTCAGAATGGTCTTCTTCTCTTCATACATCTTAAGGTTTTCTTCATTGCTCATCCTGTAATGGCCAACGCCTTTTAAATCAAATGAATTTGTAAGCAATTCATTCCAAAAGGTCTTTGGCTTATAGTTGAACATCATCTTAAAGTATATCTTAATATCGTTTAATAGTGCCATATTTTTATATTACCTGCTTAACATATCAGGCGCGTATTTCATTATCTTTTGTAAATTTGCGTTTGCATTTGCGGTATCATTTTTTTCTGCATATAGCTGATACAGGTAATAATGTGAAAGAACATTATAGTCATCAAGCTCAACAGCTTTTTTGTAATTTTCAAATGCTTTGTTCTTATCTTTCTGCTGCATATAGATATCAGCCATCATCTGGTATGGGGTTCCCCAGCCGGGCGGACCCGCTGCCAAAGCCTGCATATACAGGCTTAATGCTTCCTGTATTTTGGATTTATCCTTTTGGGTATTCATTGCCTGGTTATACAGGTTTACAAACGATTTCTGGTAATTTGGGTTTGGAGGAAGAACAACAAATTTAGCCGCATCTTCATCGGTTTTACGTTTGTACATAATATCGGAAAAACTGAATTCTTTTATTGTGAAATAATACGGGTAGTAATATTTCATGAATTCATCACTTGTAAATAATCCGCGCTCAGCATAAGCACTTGGTTTTATTCCTGTAGAAAAATATATATAATCAGGCTTGCGTGACATTATATACTCAACATTGTAATTTCTTTCCCTCCAGCCCACATCTTTGCTTGATATCTCGGGTATTGGTTTTGGGTTATGTGCAACTTCTTTATCGGTTAAGCCAAGCATATCAACCAATATGACCTCGGAGTAATATGAAATAGCACCGATTGTTGTAGCTGCAACAGTAAGCGGCTTGCCTGCCTGCTGCTGTTTTGTTTTAAGCCAGGTACCTGTTATCTTCATTTTCTCTACCAAGCCTTTTTCAAGATCTGCGTAGCCTTTT
>CAZOAP010000202.1:0-6489 GCA_964577645.1 uncultured Ignavibacteriales bacterium | reverse complement strand
TTCTTAATAAGAGTATTCATACGCGAAATTATCCAGCGGTCAATTTCGGGTCTTGCAGCATATGGCACCGGTTTTGATGTCAGCTCTTCCCTGGTAACACCCAGCAGGTTGCAGTATAACACAAAGAACCTGTAAGTATTGACAAGTGTATCAAAGAACTTATTGCGCACCTCTGTCATATCATCTTCGCTGAACATCTTGGGACGCCATGGCGGAGATGAGCTTATCAAATACCAGCGCAGTATATCAGCGCCGTACTTATCCATTATATCGAACGGGTTAACAACATTGCCCACATGCTTACTCATCTTGCGGCCGTCTTTATCAAGTATCAGGTCATTTACTATAAGATTCTTATACGCCTTATCACCGAACACAAAGCTTCCAATTGCATGCAGGCTGTAGAACCATCCCCTTGTCTGGTCAACGCCTTCGGCAATAAAATCCGCGGGATAGTTGCGCTCGAATAATTCCTTATTTTCAAACGGGTAATGATGCTGCGCAAAAGGCATCGAGCCTGAGTCATACCACGCGTCAATTACTTCTGTAACTCGTGACATTTCAACGCCGTATTTCTCTGACTTAATTCTTATCTTATCAATGAAAGGCTTATGAAGATCAAGCTCCATATCACCATACACTTCATCAAAATTCACAGCCTTAGCTTTCAGCTCTTCTTTTGAGCCTATTGCTTCATAAACCATCTTGCCGTTAACTTCCGCGCCCCATATAGGCAGCGGAGTTCCCCAATAACGGTCACGTGAGAGCGCCCAGTCACGGTTTTCAACAAGCCAGTTGCCAAATCTTCCTGTGCCTGTTTCAGGGGGGAACCAGTTAATTTCATTATTCAGCTCTATCATTTTATCCTTGTAGCTGGGTGTGTTTATATACCAGCTCTCACGTGCATAGTATAGCAGCGGAGTGTGGCATCTCCAGCAATGGGGATATGAGTGAACGAACTTTTCTTTTTTGTAAAGCTTCTTTTCTTCCTTAAGCTTTATTATAATATCATCATCAGCTTCTTTTACAAACCTTCCGGCAAAATCAGTTATATCCGGTGTGAACTTACCGCTCTTATCAACCGGCTGCATTATTGGCAAGCCGTATTTACGTGATACCTGGTAATCATCTTCGCCGAATGCAGGGGCAATGTGCACAATCCCCGAGCCGTCTTCAGTGGATACAAAATCACCAAGCGTTACATAGAACGCCTTGCCTTCAGGCTGGATATAAGGCATTAGCTGCTCATACTCCACGCGCTCAAGCTCACTTCCCTGAACTTCGCCGAGTATTTCATACTCTTCTTTTATTATCGCTAAGCGGTCTTTGGCAAGAATAATTTTCTCGCCGGTATCTTTAAACTGTATCTTTACATAAGTAATTTTCGGACCCACTGCAAGCGCAACATTTGATATCAGTGTCCATGGTGTAGTTGTCCATACTAAAAAGCTATAGCCATCGTAACCCTGGCCGTCCTTTATCTTGAACACAACATACACACTCGGGTCTTTTACATCTTCATACCCTTGAGCTACCTCGTGAGTCGAGAGCGGCGTTTCGCAGCGGGGACAGTATGGCTGTATCTTATAGCCTTTATATATTTTCTCAGCATCAAAGAATTTTTTAAGCGACCACCAGACGGATTCTATATACTCGTTCTTATAAGTAATGTAGGCATCTTTTAAATTTACCCAGTAACCCATACGTTCGGTGAGGTCTTCCCACTCCTTAAGATATTTGAATACAGAATCGCGGCATGCTTTGTTGAACTCAGCCACGCCAAGCTTTTCTATATCATCCTTTGATTTTATGCCGAGTGATTTTTCAACTTCAATTTCTACCGGCAGCCCCTGGGTATCCCATCCGGCTTTGCGGTAGACCTGGTAGCCCATCAAAGTTTTGTAGCGGCACATTAGATCTTTTATAGCACGTGATATTACGTGGTGAATGCCCGGCTTGCCGTTTGCTGTCGGCGGGCCGTCATAGAATGTGAACGAAGGCTTACCCTCGCGGGTGCTTATGCTTTTATCAAAGATATGGTTTTCACCCCAGTACCTTATGATATCCTTTTCAAGTGATGACTGATCTATTTTATCGGGAAATTCTTTAAACATTATTCTCACATAATTCCCGGCTCACTTTAGTCGGAAGCGGGAATCTCAATTTCTAATTAATTAAACAAAAGTAGTGATGGATGGCAGCAATTTTACACTGCAACCACCTGTTAAACAACCACTTAAATTTAAAATAAGCTTAAATATATGATAATTTTAAGGTATTTACAATGAAGAATTGAATAAGTGTTGAAGAAAAAAGGAGGTATGAAAGCTTTAAAAACTAACCCCCGATTTTGATCAACGAAAGTCTTAGTTATGGTATAATTATAAAATGAATTAATTCTCATGCTTCTCGTCCCCCCTTTGAACAAAGGGGGGACGTGTGGCATTAGGTTTGGTTGTAGTTTAATTGTACGTTCATTGTTGTTAACGTAATATTTTAGAAGGGGGTTTAAGTAATGGCATACAAACACTATCCAGCACACTTTTAACCGTATATCCTCCAAGACCCCGCCACTTACCCCTGGAAAAGCGTTTCGGACACGGCCTGCACAGGCATTTTTCGCAAATCCTGACCGTTCACGCCGCACATTTACATTTACTGATGATAACTCACTTTTCACATTCTCATTTTGCCTCCTTTTTGATATTTTTATTTTTGCCTGCGTCCCGGACTCCCCTGCCACAGCCTGTTTTATTTGCGTCCCGGATTGCTTGATATTATCCTCCCGCAATAATTTAGCACAATCCGCGCGGCCTGGACGCGCGTCCAGTCCGTAATCCATATTTTTATGATTCCGCAAATTAATGACGCGCAAAATATGCCAGAAATAAAACATTTGCTTAAATTTTAAATAAATTGTTAGCACGTAAAATTGTTGATCTTTAAATAAAGGTTAATTGATATTATTTGATGTTTTTAATATGTCATTGACATACAGCCGTAATATAATATATGCAAATGGAATATGAAAGCCATTAGGACTGGCGAAGACAGTGGAAAAAATGTTAACCTCACTGTCAAGCCAGTCCTTCGGCCCTCCGTCTCCCTCTCCTGGGAGGAGAACTGCTAAGGCAGTCAGGTGGAGTGCCATTATTTAGAGAACTTTGCTCCCCTCTCCCTGAGGAGAGGGGTTAGGGGGTGAGGAACGTCTGTACAAAGCTTACTCCCCTGCCTGCATTTTGATCATTTACCTTCCCCACATGCCTGCGGCAGCAGTTTTTATCCCGAAGGGACTCCTTCGGAGAGACCTGGCTTAGCAGGCAAACATACATGTAGAATCCGGCAAAGACGGATTAGGGGTGGTCTGGAGTATTTTAAAATAAGCCCATACATTATTTTAAAGTAAGGCATAAATTTAATATTTATGGCTTTTAATGTTACTGTGAGACGACCCATCGGGTCGTCTCTACAAAGGCAAAAGCCGCTTCCCTCCCCTGCCCGCATTTTGACTGTTGCAATAAATATATTATTTACTTAAGTTTGCTTTATTGTACACGGATGGATGTTTTGTACAATAATTTAAATACATACACAGTTATTTGCACCAGGGCCGAAACACCGGTGCAATAACAAATATCACGCGAAAAAAAGATAGGGGTTTAATCCGTTAAATACGGGTTAAGCCTTTTTTTGTTGAGACTCGACATACAGGACGAAATTCTTCTTTGCGGGATGAATGTGGAAAAGCCTTTTTTGTTTTTTTTTTGAATTTAAATCTAAAGAAGTTATGAAATCTAATTTCTCTGAATTTACTTATGGTTATGCACTAACAGAAGAATTTATATATACATTAAATTCTGTGATTGGAGTTCCTATATTTCCTTCTTTGATAGATGAAGGAAGGTCAGGAGGATATGATGTTAAGTTTCGCAAAAGTGGTATTCCTTTATTTTTACAATTTAAATTATCTAGTTATATGAAAAGAAATAATGCTAAGGAAATTAAGAAATATCATTTATACCAAAGTGCTCCAATATATAGGATGAAACTAAGACCTTTGAGGTATTCGCAACAACATAATCAACTTTTAGATTTGGAAAACAAAGGAAATGAAGTATATTATGTTTGTCCGAAATTTCATACAAATAGTGATATTGATAATTATTATACGAGAAAAGAAATAATAGATAATTCTGTATTTATTCGCCCAACCTCGATAGGTATATTGCCAGATGACAAAACGCATCATGTCGCATTCAGAAAAAATGATAACTATGGATATTTACTATCTGAACCAAAAAAAGTAAAGGGATTATCAAAAGGTTATGATTTTACTGAAGAGCTTATCGTAAAATTGAATAGATCTGAATTATCCATGGAACGACAATTAATGATAACTTACAATACACTTAAAGAAACATTAAATGAGAGTCACAATATCAAGTTTCAGAATCCTGAAAGTTCTGTAGATATAGCTAAAAGCATAGCATATTTGTCCCGTGCATATTTAGATGCCGAATTTTTTATTCTGACAAATAAATGATAAATAATAACCATATAGATAATGCCAAATACGTTTAAATGCAAACCTCAAGTTAGCTATCATAGGTCTTTTAAAAATCTAAAAGAAATTGTTGATGCATATATTGAAGACTATAAGGATAACGTTGACTATGAAATAAAAGAAATCAAAAAAGCCAATTTTGAGGAAGTTTTAAAAAAAGTAGGAAGAGGTAAATTTTTAGATGGTGGCCATTTAGATCATTTAAAAAGATTGACTGAGGAAGCATTACGAAATGCGTTATTGATTTTAATTAGTTTTAGGAAGCAAATAAAATCATGCAAAAATTTTCACGAAATATTTGAGCTTATACATGAAGAAATAGAACGAGAAGTTTATGGCATAGGCGAAATGTACACTTATGATATTTCTTTTTACTTATCCATAAATTTGGGCTTCAAACCGAAATATGTATATTTGCATAAAGGGACAAGAATCGGGGCTAGAAAACTTGGACTAGATGTTAAACGTGATTATATCTCTAAAAATGAATTCCCACAAGAATTTCAAAACTTGGAAATTTATGATATAGAGAATTTACTCTGTATTTACAAGAAATATTTAGGTTTTTAAAATAAAATATACTCGACCTCAATTTGTTAATAAAATAGTATCATCTGATGATACACATAATCGAATAAATTGAGGTATATTTGATACAAATAATATTAAAATATTCATTTTTGGCATCTAATTAATGAAATGTCAAAATTTAAAAGCAGGATAAAAAAAACTGATGAACTCACAGATACCTATTCCGAAAACAGTACATAATTTCTATAATTTATTACCAAGACCTGAATGGTCCTTTAAAGAAAGTACCCGAAGAGAGACAAATTCATTTACACATGGTTATCACAGATATCCAGCAAAATTCATTCCACAAATTGTAAGCCAATTAATAAAAGAATATGCTCCAAACGGTGATGAATATATTTGTGACCCCTTTGGAGGATGTGGCACTACCTTGGTCGAATCCAAAATTACTGGGAGGAAAAGTATCGGGTTTGATATTAATCCAATTGCTAAACTTATTACCCAAGTAAAGACTACCCCTATAAGTCCAATAATATTGAATAAGTATAAAAAATATTTTTTAGATGAATATAAAAAAATAAAATATGGAAAAAGTTTAAAGCATAATATTAGAATAAGGTATTGGTTCAACGGTAATACAGTTAAAGCTCTTGACAGAATTTATTTCGCTATAAAAAAAATAAAGAATAAAGAAGTTAAAAGATTTTTTCTTTGTGCTTTTTCTCATAACCTTAAAAATTGTTCTCGTTGGCTGATGAAAAGTATAAAACCGACAATAGATAAAAATAAAACGACTCCAAAACCAATTGAAAGTTTTTTGAAACATTTGGAGCATATGATTAAAAAGAATGAAGAATATTATATTGAGTTAAAAGATAAAGGATTTTTAGGCATCACTGCAGACATGTATCGAAAGGATGCCACAAAAAAATGGGATCTTAAAAAAGAATTTGTGGATCTGGTTATAACTTCCCCTCCATATGTTACTTCATATGAATACGCAGATCTCCACCAACTTTCATTACTTTGGTTTGGGGACGATTCTAATCATTTCAAAAAATGGCATAAGTTCAGCAATAATTTCAATAATTTTCGGAGTCAATTTATAGGTACTAGTCATAAAAAATCAAATGACAAAGAATTAAGTAGCTCTAAAGCAATTGATATAATCAATGAACTTGAAATTATTGACAAATCTCTTTCAACAAATGTTGCGAATTACTTTGCCGATATGAAAAAAGTTTTCAATGAAATGTACCGAGTCTTAAAACCGGGAGGGAAAGCGTGTATTATTATTGGTAACACAGAGTTACGTAATATCAAAATATTAAATGCTGAAGTTGCTGCCGAACAAATGTTAAATATTGGCTTTAAAAAAATAGATTTTATAA
>CAZOAP010000201.1:4203-6495 GCA_964577645.1 uncultured Ignavibacteriales bacterium | reverse complement strand
CAATAACGGGCAGAAGTATTCCGCGCGCATACAATCTGAAACTGAAAGCGAAACGCTCTCAGTTTTTTTCAGGCGCTCATTTGCTGAGCAAGTTTTAAGCAGTATACTGGCAAGTGAAGAAAATATCCTTGACAATCCTCATAACAATCCCGTTGCATCAGATCAGCCTGTAACATTTATGGAAATGATCTATCCTTTCGATGGCCGCCTGATGCAGTACATCTATAAATTCAAGCTTGCGGCACGCACCGGCTTTGATGATGACCAGTGGCTTGAAGAAGAATTTTTCATGATGCTGAAAGTACTGTTCGAGATACATAAGCAGGTGGGTGAGGAAATCCACCGAATACCTGCAGTAAAAAGATCTACGAAGCTTGAAGTATACAAAAAGATAAATGATGCCAAGGATTTCCTGGATGATAACTTTAACGGTGAAATTAAAATAGAAGACGCTGCAAAAGCTGCATGTATGTCAAACTTTCATTTCATCAGGCTCTTCAAAAATGTATTTGGTGATACTCCTTACCAGTATATCACGTATAAAAGACTTGCAAAGGCATCTAGCCTCATAATGAAAACCGATATGAGTATAACCGAAATCTGCATGGAGGTCGGTTTTTCCTCGCTAAGCTCCTTCAGCTGGCTATTTAAGCAGAAATACGGCCTATCACCCGAGGTAATGCGTGAAAACTATAATTCATTTGAGCGCAAATTAGCAAGAATTAAGAAGTGAGGTAACTCCCGCTTGCGTATGTTTGCTGTATAAATATTTTATCCATCAATTTATTTCAGCAGAAAGGTTTTATTTTTATGAGAAACACAATAAACTGGTTTGAGCTGCCCGTAACAGATTTTGACAGGGCAAAAAAATTCTACGAAGCAATATTTGAAGCGAAAATGGATGACCAGATGATGGGGCCGTATCGTATGGGATTTTTCCCCGGTGACCAGCAGGGAGTAAGCGGCGCTATTGTTCACGGTGAGGGTTACGTGCCAAGCGATAAAGGCGCTATGGTTTACCTGAATGCAGACGGTATCATTGACGAAGTGATCAGCAGGATAGGAAAAGCAGGCGGAACCGTAGTCGTTCCTAGAACTCCGATAACACCTGAAATTGGTGACTTCGCTATCTTCCTTGATACAGAAGGCAACAAAGTAGCTCTCCACACCCCTCCGCCAAGGAAGTAAATATTAAGACTCATCCAATGACTTCAAGTCATCGGATGAGTAATCAATTATAAATAACCAAAATTTATAAAACACAAAACCTGCCGGGTTGTTAGACCTGACAGGTTTTTTTATCTATTCTGCTTTGTAGAGACGTGCCGCCGGCACGTCTAAGTAGTACTTTGTACAGACGTACCGCTGGTACGTCTCAATAGCTTTTTAATTATTCATATTCCAATATTGATGATTTCACCAACACAACTAAACCTTACGCAAAGAGCGGCGTATTATCAATAAATATCAAATATCTTTCAATGAGGTCACCCTTCATATAAAAAATATTTGTAAAATTTACCGGCACAACCTTTCCGTCTAACCTTGTGTAAGTTACTTTGCCTTCCCATATAATATTATCACCTGTATTCCAGCAATTAGGCACTTCGTGGCTGCTTGAGCCTATCATACCAAAGAAGGCAGCAACATAATCCTCAATATTCTTTCTGCCAATAACAGGTTCAGCATTACCGAACCTGAATTCACCATTCTCAGTGCAGTATTCTGAAAATCCTTTTGCATCTTTTGCGTCAATTGTTCTGCCGATACCCTCAAGCCATGCTTTTGTATCTTCTATCATTTTTACCCCTTGATAATTATTGATTTAAATAAATGAATGCAAAAATAATCCTCATTAATTTAAAATGAAATATAAAAAAAGAGGCCGCCATTTCTGACCGCCTCTAAAATTAAATTTTTGCTTTTTGCCTTCTTGACTTATTCTGCTTTAGCAGAAGAAGTTTTACTTTTGCCTTATTTCACAATCAACATCTTTTTCACATCCACAAAATCACCCGTTACAATTTTGTAAATATACATTCCGCTGGCATAATTAGTCGCGTTGAAATCAACCTTATACCTTCCGGGTGACATTTCCTGGTTCACAATTGTTTCCACCTCTCGTCCAAGAAGGTCATAAACAACTATGCTTACATTCCCGTTCTTGATAATATCAAAATTGATATTTGTCTGCGGGTTGAACGGATTCGGGAAGTTCTGGTACAGCTTATATTCCTTCGGAATTTCTGTGCTTATATTTTCAATACCTATCATGACAGTCCAGCGTGCTGT
>CAZOAP010000201.1:0-4193 GCA_964577645.1 uncultured Ignavibacteriales bacterium | reverse complement strand
CCAAAACTGTTGCAGAACTGTCATTGCCGGTACTATCAGTACTAGAGTATGAGCCGTTTCCGGTACCGTTCCAGCCGCGGAATACATACCAAGTACCGTTAAAATATACGTGTTTGAAAAGGACCCCGAAAGTTGCTGTTGCGCCGGAATCAATGTAATTATCACCGAATGTATTGTTAACCGATGAATTTACTGCAAGCCTGCACTGCAGCTTATAGTTTGCAGTTAAATTGGTATTGCTGTTTATTGTTATATTATGTGTTGTATCTCCATTATCAGACCAGTTTACAAAAACATACCTGTTAAATCCAACCGTCTTTGGGCTTATAGCCTGTACTGTAACAACCGATCCGTTGGGGAAGGTCAGATTCTGAAGTGAATTGTACTGAACACCGTTAACCTTAAAATCACAAATACCGTTCCTGTTTGTACCTACTGTTAACTGCGAGGAATTCACAAGAAGATCTACCTGCCTCATATGGATTGTGGTACCTGTGAGTGACGTTCTGCCCTTAATGTTCAATACATATCTTCTTGGTGTAACACTGCCAACTGCTTTTACTTTAAGTGTAACTGAATCAGGAAAAGTTGTTATTGTATCTTTGCCGTTAGCAAAGCTGAACTGCAGTGTTCCAGAAGCAGGAAGAGTATCAGGAGTTACAGAAAATTTAACTCTCTCAGTAAAAGGTCCTTTTATTCCGGGGACAACAACTGAATATGTTGTGCTGTCGCCGTTATTAATATTCCTGATAGAAGGATTTACAGTCATTGCATAATCAGGATAGTATGCAACATAACTGCCTAAATTATTATTCCTTCCGTCCATCCATACATTCCAGCTTGTATTATATATACCTGAATTACCCAGGTAATCACCGATATATTTTTCACCTCCGGGCTGGCCAACTGCCATTGTGTTAGGGTTAAATGAGACATCTGATACACTTGTATTCCCCTGGAAACTTGTGCCGCCATTTGTTGAAACCGCTGCATATAATCTTGTTTGTATATTGCTTGCTTCATCAATTCTTGAATCATACCAGCATACAAATACTTTACCTGTCCTGCTGTCTACTGAAACTGATGGCATCCACTGGTCGGTAATCGTAACGTCATCATTAACTCTTAAAGGTGATGTCCATGTTGTGCCAAAGTCTGTTGATTTTACTAAAAATACATCAGCATTATCAGGTCCTGTTGGATTACCTGCATAAACTACATAAACATTACCTCGGGTTGAAGTATAGCTGTTATCTGCTGCCATCCTTGGAAATTCATTATTCCTGATACAGTCTTTTACAGTAAATCTGCCTGCACATATAACTCCCGGTCCGTTTACATTTGTTGCAGTGATCTGCGGTCCGAATGTTGCGCCTCCATCAGTTGAACGGTTTACAAGTATTGATGACCCGCTCACAGATGCAAAATAAACACTGCCGCCCTGTGTGTTGCCGTTTGGACCTACCGCAACATAAGCACCCTGCCCGCCGATAAATGTCTGGGGAGCTGACCAGCTGACTCCCTGGTCAGTACTTCTGACAAAACGCATATTTGTAGAGCCGAACTGTCTCCATCCAATATAAACATTATTGCTGTACGGACCACCGGTCTGATCAGCGGTTATCCATTCTTTATCGGAAAGACCCACTGTTGTGCTGTATACATTTGAAACCCCGAACCAGCTTACACCTTTATTTGTCGATTTTATTACTGCTATTCCGTATGTAGCTCCGTTTTGGTATAACTGAGCATAATAACATGTACCTAAACTGTCATAAGTCATTACAGGGTCACCAATTACGCTATACCCTGGAAATGTCGGACTGTTCTTAACCCAATTATAACCATCAAGCGT
The DNA here is from genome assembly GCA_964577645.1 of uncultured Ignavibacteriales bacterium. Taxonomy (GTDB): domain Bacteria; phylum Bacteroidota; class Ignavibacteria; order Tepidaquicellales; family OLB5; genus OLB5. Next base: position 2,338 of record CAZOAP010000201.1, on the reverse strand, counting down.
ATAATATAGATTGTTAATATTGAATGCACATATACTGTTTAACGGATCTCTTGGATTTGTTGCAATATATGGTTCACCAAAATCGACACCAAGGAAAATATTATCGAATCCGTTGGTTGTAACCACTGAGCTTGTAGAACCGTTTGGTGTAATGTTTAAAAACGGCGGCTGTACAGCAATGCTCTGCTGCTGCTCATACTGTGTGAATGCAGAAGTTGCTGTAAAAAGAAAGATGAAAAATAATAATGCTTTTTTCAATTTGTGATTTATTAATTTATGGATTAGTTTTATTGAGCTGTTTTGTGTTTTAAAATTTGATTTTTTGCTTTTTTTACTTTTGCCTTTTTACTTTTATTTTACTAAAATCATTTTCTTTACATCAGAATATCCCCGCCCTGAGCCTGTCGAAGGGTCTTTGGCTTCAAGCTTATAAAAATATATTCCGCTTGCAAATCCTGCGGCATTCCATGAATAGCTGTAGGTGCCGGCATTCATATATGCATCGGTTATTTTCAGAACTTCCTTGCCGCTTACATCGTATATTTTAAGTGTTACATTTCCGTTTACTGGGATATCAAATTTTATTTTTGTAACCGGGTTAAACGGGTTAGGATAGTTCTGGTACAAAGTAAATTTTCCGGGTATCCCTGCAGCAACAGGCTCTATGCCAACTGTATTTGTTACGGTAAATCTGAAATTTCCCGAAGGTGCCGGTAGAGGCTTTGTAACTGTTCTGCCGCTTACTGATGTTGCAGAAATATAATAGTACAATTTTGTGTTTAACGGCTGTGCAGGTATATTAGCTCTGAATGTATCGCCTATATTGGTCATATTTACCTGTGTAAAACCGCTTGTTGTATCTGTTGTCCAGAACATCTTTGCTGCTGATATTCCGCTCTTTGATTTGATATAAGCCTTAACTTCGTAAGGCTGTGTTGTGTTGTTTGTGTTCCTTAAAGCTGAGTGTGATATAAATACCGGTTCACTTACGCCTATTTCTTTTGTGATGCAGTGAATTGCACCAAGTGAAGGAATGATAGCATTACAGTCAATTCCAACTATCCTGTATCCTGGCAATGATTCCTTATAGATCCTGAGAGCTGTAGTATCATATTGCTGTGCATATATTGGCACAATAACCGTCTTATTCACAAACACGCTGTTCGTATAAGTCCTGTAATCACCGTTCTGGTCAGGATATAATCCGTTCGGTCCTGGGGGCATTGGTATCCTTACAACTTTATACGGCTTGCCAAAACATGTCTGGAAGTTATTCAGAACATACTGAAGGTTAAGCTCAATTTGGGGACCGTCGGCAATTCCAGTGGGATACTGGCCAACAAGCAATGTTTCTTCATCCAATAGTTTTATATGCATATCTATGTGATGTATCACATCATATGGAAGCTTTTCCATTTTGATATAGCGGTTTATTCCCATGTATGAATTCATGATCTGGTCTATTTGTGCTTCAGTTTTTACTGAAACACCGTATGGATTGCCAGCTTCATTTTCTGAAAGTATCAGTTTTGATGCAAAGGCTGTACCATGACCATCAACCATAAAATTACCGCCTGTGTTAACAAGGTCATTTGGTGCTATCAGCGTCTGGTGAAAAGGTATCCCCATATAATTTGCTATAAATACCGGCGTAGCGTCGTCTAGCGGCCTTGCAATCCTGTTATACTTCCAGTCTATAATTCTTAAAGTATCTATGTTCTGTGAGTAAACTGTCCATGGACCGTAATCTCTGCACCATATGCTGTTAAATGTTGTTATCAGAAATCTGAGATTGGTTAAAGGAACTCCGCCTGATGTTAAATATGTCTTTACACTGTTTGAATCAGAGCATATAATATAGACAAGGCATTCATCCTGTGCGTAATCTACTATCTGCCTTAATATCGGCAGCTGAGATGTCCATGTTATTTGTAAAGCCTGAAGCTCTTCCCATTCTGCCATTGTTCTTACCGGTCCCGGCGGTGGATTCGGGTCAAAGACCTGCGGCTGCACCGGATTTTTTCTTAACAGGTCCATTTGCGCCTGTTCCTGTGGTGTCACATAATGAGGAAGGAAATTATCCTGGGAATAGATATTTATTGCAAGCAATACCGCAATAAACAGTATAGTTTTTTTCATCGAAATTTTATGATATTAAACGTAATAATAAGCATATTTGTTAAGCATTACAACGAATATTTTTATTGTTTATAATTATTTACATTTAATGTTTAATACCCTATAAATACTATTTATCTTGAATATTGCCTGCCAAAGTGATATTTTTACATGAATTCTGCAATTTATTGAAGGAAGATAAGTATTGGCAGGGCAGTAC
>CAZOAP010000200.1:286-6565 GCA_964577645.1 uncultured Ignavibacteriales bacterium | reverse complement strand
AAATGTAACTATAAAGATATACGATATACTTGGTAAAGAAGTATTCAGTTATAATGAATACAAAAAAGCAGGAAGCTATGAGGTTCAGTTTGACGGGACTAATCTGGCGAGCGGTATGTACTTTTATAAGTTTACGGCAGATGAACCTTCGACCGTCTCAGGGCGAGAGTTTGTTGATACGAAGAAAATGGTTCTATTGAAATAATATGATTTTTAAATTAACATAAAACCCGCCTATAAAACGGCGGGTTTTTTATTGTTTCATATTTTTCCTGTAAATATAACTTCTTTGCATTTTTATAAAAAAATAAGGATATTGGGCAAATTATTAATCATTTATAAATCAACGTCATAAAATGAAAACAAAAATACATTTTACTTCAGGTATTTTTATCTTGCTGTTTGTTTTAACCACCACACTTTATTCATACCCAAAGTTTGCGGCTTATACAGGCGAAAAATGCCAAAGCTGCCATGTTAATCCAACCGGCGGGGGAATGAGAAATCCCTACGGCGTAAAATACTCAAAAGATAATCTGTACTTTAAGTTCTGGGAAAAAGCTAACGGTACTACTGATATCGATCCGCAGATCACAAAAGGTATAAGAATGGGCTCTGATATGCGTATGATATTCATTGACGACCAGACAGGTGAAGGTAACCCGAATTTTAATACATTCTTCCAGATGCAGGGCGATCTTTATGTAAACGCGCAGATGAATAAGTATATCAGCTTAATGGTTGCTCCGGGACTTTATATTCCAAATACATATGGTTCAAATCCGCTGCCAACTAAATATGAAATTTACGGTATGGTATCTAACCTTCCCGCAGGTTTGTATTTTAAAGCCGGCAGATTTATTCCTAACTTTGGTATAAAGGTACCCGAACACAGGGCATATAACAGGATTTTCAATGACCTGTATACTCCATATGCATCAGATGCAGGTATTGAAGTAGGTATCGCTCCAAGTTTCTTCACATTAACAGCGGGACTCTCAAACGGTTCAAGTTTAAACATCAACAACCAGCGCAACAACAGCTTTGATTTTGATAACCAGAAACAGGTTACAGTATCAGGTGATTTCCGCTGGGCAAGCAAGAAAACCAAGTATACTTTCGGTATCGGCGGTTCATTCATGAGCAATCCGTTCAAATATGACCCGACAAATAACATTAACGCTTTAAGGCAAATGGCTGCAGGATTTTTATCCATCGGTCTGTTTGAAAGAGTTGCAATAATGGGTGAAGTAGCATATAACAGGCTTGATATCAGGGATTCAATGAAGACCCGCTCTGATTTCCGTACAATTTTCGGTGAGCTTGATATCAGGGTATCAAAAGGCGTTGAGCTGAAGTTCCAGTACGAAAACTATGATAATGCACTGGGGCTAAAGAATAACGAAACAGAACGCCAGCGTTACAGCTTTGGTGCTGTGTTCTACCCGTTAAGCGGACTTGAAGTTGAAGGCGTTTACAGGATGGTTAAGAACGGTAAAGGTGACCCGGAACCAACAAATGCTACAGATTTTAAAGATGATGAATTCCAGACAGTATTTAAATTTTATTTCTAAACAAATAGTAATCAGCTGAATTTTAAAGACACGCCTTAAAAAGCGTGTCTTTGTTATTCATGATAAATGAAAGGATCTGTTAAATATAAAACCATTTCTGTGTTTTACTTGTTTTTAATGTAAATGGGTCTATATTTTTTGTAATAGATTTTTTCTGAACTATATTTATTCTAAATGCCTAAAATCATTTCTACTGCAGCTGCTGATGCGCCTTATAAACTTCCGCAAAGTGAATTAAAGAATTTTATACATAACCTGTTCAAAAATGCCGGGATTGATATCAACAGGCTTATAAATGTTTTTGATAATTCTGAAATTTCAAACAGGCATATATCAGTCCCAACCGAATGGCTGAGCAAAGAGCATACATTTAAAGAACGCAACGAAATATTCAGTGATATTGCAGTAAGGTTATCAATTGATGCTGCAGGTAGTTGCCTTGAAAAAGCAGGTATAAAGCCATCAGAGGTAAATAATATCATATATGTTACAAGTACCGGTGTTATGACACCCACACTTGATGCAGTGTTATTCAATAAGCTGGGGTTTGATAATCACATTAAGCGCACTCCGCTTTGGGGACTAGGCTGCGCTGGCGGTGCAGCAGGTATCAGCCGCGCAATGGATCATTGCAAAGCTTACCCGAAAGATATTTCACTTGTAATAGCTATTGAGCTTTGCAGCTTAACGTTCCAGAAGGATGATATATCAAAAAGTAATATTGTTGCTGCATCACTCTTTAGTGATGGCTGTGCGTGTGCATTGATAGCCGGGGATGAACATGCATTATCTTCAGCAAAAAACAGACCTGAACTCATAGGCTCACTATCGACTATTTACGATAATTCACTGGATGTAATGGGCTGGCAGATCGTTGAATCAGGGTTCAGCGTGATATTCAGCCGTGATATACCTAACATTGTTAAAGAATATGTAAAGCCTAATATTATGGAATTGCTCAATAAGTATGAACTGAAAATTGTTGATATAAAACATTATGTAACTCATCCCGGAGGATTGAAAGTAATTAATTCCTATGAAGAATCATTGGGGCTTACAAATGGTAAGCTTGATCTATCCAGAAAGATATTGAAAGAACACGGTAACATGTCATCACCAAGCGTTATTTATGTTCTGGATGAGTTTATGAAAAATACCGGTACTGCAGAAGCAGGGGAATATGGATTGATATCATCACTCGGGCCCGGGTTCAGCTCTGAACTAATACTATTTAAGACTGCATAGATGTTTTTTTATATTCTAATAGGGTTTGTTATTCTGCAAAGGCTTGTTGAGCTTGTTATAGCAAAACGGAATGAAAAGATAAGCCTTGCTAAAGGAGGCAAAGAGTTTGATAGAAAGGGTTATGTATTTATTGTAATTATGCATATCCTTTTTTTCATTTCACTATTTGCAGAAAAATTATATTTTGAGCGTACCCTCAATAAATTCTGGATCATATTTCTGATATTATTCATAGCAGCCCAGGCTTTAAGGTATTGGGCAATAATTTCGCTCGGTTATCACTGGAATACCAGGATAATTATTATCCCGGGAAGCATATTGATCAGTAAGGGTCCGTACAGGTATTTTAAACATCCAAATTATATGGCTGTTATCACAGAACTTGCTGTCATACCGTTTATGTTCTCATGTTTCTTTACTGCTGTTATTTTTTCATCTGTTAACCTGTTACTGCTTAAACGCAGGATAGAAATTGAAGAAACTGCGCTTGAAGAACTGAATAAAAGTAATAATAATACTTAATCAAAACAAAAAATGAATCCTACTTTCAGACATATTGAAATTTTTGTTAAAGACCCTCAGTCATCCATGAAGTTTTATACTGATGTACTTGGATTTGAGCTTGAAACCGTTCAGCATGAAAAATTCGTATGGTTAAAGTCAGGCAGCTATGTTATACTCTTAAGACCCGGCAAAAATTCAGAACAGGCAGAAAATTATCAAAGTGCAAAAACGGGTTTTGTTTTGTATACCGAAGATCTTGAGAAAACCAAAGCGTTATTAACAGGCAGGGGACTGGAATTTAGAGGAACTGACGGTTCAGATAACTGCTTAACCTTTACTGATCCTGACGGAAACTGGTTCCAGCTGGTAAATCCGGATGAACATTAATTATATGTAACTCAATTTCATGATTTTTATCTACAGTTTTTGATTTATTGTAATTGTAATACATTTTTAACTATATTTACAGTAAAATAAATACAGTTTATTGAAAAATCTTCTAATTGCATTTACGGCACTAATTTTATTTTACTCGGTATGTTTTTCGCAAACAGATCCCTGCAGCATAATATATAAGAACGGCTCTGGTATTCCCCGTACCAGGCTTATAGGCATTCACGAAAACCTGCTGCTTGTATCCGATACCGGTGCATATAAGATCGTAAATACGGATAAGATAGCTCGTATACGCTTTGATAACGGTAAGTACTGGAAAACCGGCGCGGCATTTGGTGCCGGACTTGGATTTGTGGGCGGATTCATGGTATACCAGTTCTGGGGAAAGAAGAAGATCAAGTTTTTGCCAAAAGATGCAACTCTGGGGGTTGTCGGTTTATTTACCATACCCTGTGCCATAATCGGCGGTTTAATTGGCATGAATTTTAAGAATGTGGATGAATATGAGCTTGCTAAGCTTACATCATTTGTAAAAGCTAAAGAAATAAAATATATAATGAAGGATCACGCTGAGTTTAAGTGATCTTATATAGTTTAAGATTTTTTTAAAATTTTAGAAGCCGAAAAATATCGGCTTTATTTATTTAGAGTACAATTTTATAAAATGTGATATATGAAAATTGAATTAACTCCTGTAGGTTACGTAAAGAATTCACGTAAGGAAGTTACTGATGATTTCTGGGGTGAGGTAATATCTGATATTGAGCTTACAAGTGAATTCACAAGTGAAGCGTTAAAGGGTATTACTGAATATTCTCATGCAGAAATAATTTTCTTTTTTGATAAAGCCGATAAAGCAAAAGTATTAAAAGGCTCAAGGCATCCCAGGGGAAATAAAGAATATCCGGAAGTAGGTGTGTTTGCCCACAGGGTTAAAGATAGGCCAAACCATTTAGGGCATACAATTGTAAAGATTATGGGTTCTGATGGTATTATACTGAGTGTAAATGGACTTGATGCAGTTGACGGTACTCCCGTTCTTGATATCAAACCTGTAATGAAGGAATTCCTGCCGCGCGAAGATATCACACAGCCTGAGTGGAGCTCTGACCTGATGAAAGATTACTGGAAGTAATTTTATTTATCTTTATATGATATATCAAATATATCATAATAAAGCTTTTTGTACATTTCAATTTTATCCAGTATAAGCAAGCTTTCGTTGTATGTATCCTTTGAAAATTTTCCGGTTTCAATCATAACACCCATTTCATCACGTGCACTTCTTTCTTCAAACCGCAGGAGATCATTTTTGCCAAACCAGAATGTTAGGTTCCTGTTTCCGTAAGCACCTTTGGAATCGATATTATAAAGGTAGCTATCACCCTTTAAATAGTATTTTGCAACAACATTCTGGCTGTTAGCAATATTATATTCAACTTTTACCATGAGGGGAGGGTAGTATTGAGGTATAAAGTATGCAGTACCGTCTTTATCCTCGTAAACAGAATCATCCTTTTGTACAAAATAGTATGTGATTTTGGTTTCCTGGATACCTATAGCCCTTTCATTCCTTAAAGTATTTATTGTATTGCTGTAAATTTCTCCGGGCGCGCCGGTGGAGCTTGTTATAAGGTTTTCAACACTATCAGCATATGAATTTAGATCTTTTATCAGAAAATCATTATTTTGTGAAAGTAATACTGAAGGTATCAGAAAAAGTAAAAATATTGCGGTTTTCATAAAATTCTGGTTTATTTACAGTAAAATTAATTATTTAAAATGATATATATTCTATCATTATTTTAGCAAATTGTTCCATATACATCACTCCTTACATTGACATTAATTAGAAAAAGTGCTATTTTTGTATTCTTTTTAGGAAAATACAATGAAAAAAGCGATAGAAAAATCATTAAAAGCCACGCATTTCACACATAATGACGAGGTTAACAAGAAATGGTATGTTGTTGATGCCAACGGCAAAACTCTTGGCAGGTTTGCTTCTGAAGTTGCAAAAATTATCTGGGGCAAAAACAGCGCCAGGTTTACCCCAAATGTTGATACAGGCGATTTTGTAATTGTAATAAATGCAGAAAAGGTCCGTTTAACAGGTAAAAGAGAAAGCCTCAAAGAATACAAACACCATTCTTTGTATCCGGGCGGCCAGAAAATAAAGACTTTTAAAGAGCTTATTGCAAGCCATCCAGATAAAGTTATAACAAAAGCCGTAAAAGGCATGCTTCCAAAAACAAAGCTTGGCAGCAAGCTTATTACTAAGCTTAAAGTGTATGCAGGTGAAACGCACCCGCATTCAGCACAAAATCCGATTGTAAAAAATATCTAAAACTATATAAATGGCAGTTACATATCATTTAGCTACAGGAAGAAGAAAATGTTCAACAGCCCGTGTATTCTTAACAGAAGGCACTGGAGTTGTTTCCATCAATACCAAGACAGGAAAAGATTTTTTCGGCAAGGAATCACTGCTTAAAGAAGCTTTGGAACCGTTATATACTGCGGATCTGCACGGAAAGTTTGATGTAAAAGTTAATGTTAA
>CAZOAP010000200.1:0-276 GCA_964577645.1 uncultured Ignavibacteriales bacterium | reverse complement strand
ACGGCGGCGGAGTCACCGGCCAGATAGGCGCAATCAGGCTTGGTATTGCAAGAGCAATACTCAAGTATGATGCAAGCGTAAGACCAGCTCTTAAGAAAGACGGACTTTTAACCAGGGATTCACGTATGGTTGAAAGAAAGAAACCCGGCCAGCCGAAAGCAAGAAAACGCTTCCAGTTCTCAAAACGTTAATACCGGATCCATTCCGTTACGTTTTGGAGCATCAAATAAAATTTTTCCCGCAGTTTTTTCTTTATGAACTTTCTGCGGGTTCTTA
>CAZOAP010000199.1:0-6594 GCA_964577645.1 uncultured Ignavibacteriales bacterium | reverse complement strand
GAACCTGTGGGTTGTAAAGACCAAAGATGTTACCGCTACATCTTACGATGATATTGATATTTTTACCACAACACCTGAGAAAACTTACCGTGAGGCAAGTGATTATTACTGTATGGATAGAATACGGAAATACCAGCAGGAGCATGGCATTAAAGACCGCAAGGAAGACAGAAGAAAGAAAAAGGAGGAAGCTGAATAATGGGATATAATGAAAATGAACTGAAAGCAGTAAAAGAGTTTCTTTATAAAATAGCTGATGACCAGTTAATTATAGGACACAGGAACAGCGAGTGGACAGGATTAGGTCCGATGGTGGAAGAAGATATTGCATTCTCATCAATTGCACAGGATAAGATCGGGCAGGCACAGCATATTTATGAGATACTGCATTCACTCGGCGAAGCTGATGCCGATACAATTGCATTTACAAGAAGTGCAAAAGGTTTTAAAAGCTCGCACTTAACTGAATACCCCATAGGTGAGTATGATTTCAGCTTAATGAGGAATTTCCTCTTTAACCATGCTGAACAGGTGAGGTTTGATATGCTTGTAAATTCAAGCTTAGAACCGCTTGCACAGCTTGCAAAAAAATACAGGGGCGAAGTAAAATATCACACAATGCACTCAACCCTGTGGATTAAACAGCTTGGCAAAGCAAATGAAGAAAGCCATGCAAGGATGCAGACTGCACTCAACAATACATTTAATGCAGCACTCGGTATATTTGAGGAAATTGATCATGCTGACGTTCTGAAAGAAATGAAAATATTTGATGGAGAAAAAGAGCTGCAGGCCAAATGGCTTGATGTTATAAAGCCAATAATTGAACAATCCGGCTTAAAGATACCCGAGGAATCATCATGGCAGCCTGAATACGGTGGCAGGAAAGGGTATCACACTGAATACCTTGAGCCGCTGCTTATGGAAATGGGTGAGGTTTTCAGGCTTGACCCAAAAGCAGAATGGTAATAAAAGCAAAAGTAATAGGGCAAAAGCCAAAAAAACAGAGGAAAAATATTTAATAATGAGACTTAATACACTGGTAAACATTACAAAAGAGGATGTCCTGGAAGCATTGCAGGATGTCAAAGACCCGGAGATACCTACAATTTCTGTGGTTGATCTTGGCGTCATTACCGGTGTAGCGATAGAAGATGATAATTATGTGAAAGTAACAATGACACCTACATTTTCCGGCTGTCCGGCACTAAAAATAATGGAAAATATGGTGAAGGAACGAATAGAAAAAATGAATGTAAGCGGTGTTGAAGTTACAACAAATTTTGATACACAATGGAATACAAATATGATCACCCCGAAAGGGATAGAAGGATTAAAGAAGCACGGACTCGCTCCGCCTGAATTGCATAACGGATTGATCCAGATAGACCTTCTTGATAAAGTTAAATGTCCCAATTGCGGAAGCAGGAATACTGAAATGAAGACCCCATTCGGACCGACCCTATGCCGCTCAATGCACTACTGCAATGAATGCCTGAATGCATTTGAACAGTTCAAACCTGTTTCATGATTTTATTAGCTGTACTTAAAGGAAATAAAAAAAGCGTTCAATGAAAATTGAACGCTTTTTTTAATCATCAGAATTTATTTTGAAGGTATCTGTGCTTTTATATACTCAGCCGGCACTAGGTATATCTTCCCTACTTCGCCATCATATGCTTTTGTTATCATTCCCAGGAAGTCACCTGCTTCATTGAATACAGCACCGCCATCGAGTGAAATAGGCTTATTCGGCTTTATTTCAATAACGCTGCAGTTACTTGTCCATTTCTTTGTTGCAGACATCATTCCATCCATGGAATAAACTACTGATGAAAGCGTATTTGGATAGTAAAACAGCTTTACTTTATCGCCGTACTTTGCAGATGCCAATGTTGCATATTTTATTGCTTTAAATTTATCAGGCGCGCCATACCTTAAAAATACCAGGTCTTCTTTCTGTACAAGGTCCCTTTCATTCATATCATCTATACCTGCAAGCGAATCAGATGGCAATATTACACTGAAAAATCCTGCACCTTCAATCAGGTTCATAAGCTCAAAATTTGTTACAAGAAGCCCTTCTTTTAATACTACGCCTGTACCAATTTTGACAGGCTCTTTATTCCTGTTGTATACCTGCACTCTGATTAAAGGATTTTCCTTCTGGCTTACCTTGCCGATTGAGCGGTCTATTTTTTCAGCATAAGTAAGCTCTAAAGTCGGGTCTTTAACCATGCTTGCAGTATCTGTCTGCTGGTTGAACATGATATTATCAAAAGTGGTTTCCCATGTTAATGTATTTCCAGATGCTGTCATAGCATTGGATTCTTTAACCTCAAACGGGAATGTTATGCTGTAAGTAATTTTTTTTGTGGGGTACATAGGGCTGAACACACTGTTCATAAGCTCATCATCAAAGCTTCTTTCGGCTTTCCTTGTGGTTTGTTTGAACATAAGGTCGCCTTCATCATACTGGAATTTGAGAGTACTGAACTGCACCGGCAGCTGGTTAGACCAGCTGAATGTACATTCTTTAACCATCTTTAACAGTACTGAGGGCTCATCAAAGTGATACTGCATATAAATTTCTTTTGATCCATCTGCATTTGAAGTAACTTTAACATCTTTAACCGATGTTCCCCCTACTCTTCCCATATCCATTTTAATGCGGTCAGCTATCATATTGTTATCCTGAACACTGTCATTGCGTTTCTTCCATTTGCCGGTCACATCACTGGTGGCAAGAATATTCATTCTCTCAAAAAACTCCTTATCAAGCGTAACGTAAACATTTTCCATACCGCTTCCGTCAGGATTCATTTGAATTTCCCTTTTAACATCAAAGCATCCGGCTGCAAAAAAAGATACAACCAGAAGTACAGAGAACAACATGAAATTAAAATATTTTCCCGGGTTCATGGCTTTATAAATTAATTTTTACTTACTTTGTTATATTACTACTTTATTAACTTTCTTCTGAACTAAAAATAAAACTATCATAAGTAAATTTAAAGGCAAAATGCAGATTATAAGAAAAGATTCCATATTATTGAACAGTGCGCATACTACACAAATTGTGATGTGAGTAGTTGAGCCTACATAGCTCCACAGCCTCAGCAGTAACCGGTTTTTTGCGTAATAAACCTTTGGGTTAGGTTTTTGGTCAACATGGTTCTCTTCATGATCCTTTTGTATCTTAAGCTGGAGAGCTGAATATTTTAGGTAAATTCCGATAAGGAATCTCTGGAAAAAGTGCGAGCTTTTTCCGTCATATTTCAGCCTCTCACGTTCGGCTTCATATTCTTTTATTTCTTCTATAATATTTGATGCCCTGCCGTAAACCACTTCGAGAAATTTATTACGGTAAAAATCAAAATAAAATGCCTGAACTGCAGAAGATATTGCACCCAGGATACTGGCTGCCCAAATATATGTTACCGGGCTCCAGTGCAGGAATGTATTACCCCATAGCGATACTTCGTGATATTGAAATTGTTTAGTAAGTCCGATACCTATACCTATGAAGACAAATATGCTTACTATATAATCAACAAAACCGTCTACTATCCTGCCGACTTTTGTACCATTGCGTTTAAGCCTTGCTATCTGCCCGTCAGCACAATCAAGCACATTGCATGTAAAGTACATACCACCGCCAATTGCCAGGTAAGTGAATGAACCAAAGCCGAAAAGAACTCCTGAGAGGCAGCCAATAATAAGCGCTGCAACGGAAACCATATCAGGCGTTAAATTTGTTGAATATGTTGCCTTGACAAAAAGGAAGGCAAGCGGACGGTAAATAATGAGGTCAAAGACCTCTTCGACCTCAACTGCTTTCAGAGATGACTTGTATTGGCTGTATAAACTCAATATTTATTTATCTGTTCGTAAAAAGCGGATAGTTTCAGTTATTTATTTCCAGTTAATCTCTTTGCAGTATTTAACAATAGTATCCATTAAAAGCTTATTCTGCTCTTTTGTACCCAGTGATATCCTTGCTTCGGTTCTGAAGGCATCTTCATCAAGGAACTTAACCCTTAAATTGCGTTCATCAAGATATTTCTTGAGTCCCGGCCGGATCTCAACAGGTATATCAACCAGCATGAAATTAGCATATGATTTGAACGGCACAAAGCCCTTCAGGTTAAGGAATGTTTTATACATCATTTCCTTATCTTTTTCATATTGTTTGCCAACTTTAAGATACCATTTGATGTTATCAAGCGCAATTTCACCGAGCTTTTCTGATACCCTGTTATAGCCAAGATAGCGTGTTGTAAAGTTGATCAGTACATCCAGGTTCCTGCCGGCAAATGCAAAGCCTATGCGGAAGCCTGCAAGAGCAAAGAACTTTGAAAATGTTCTGCAGATAATTAAATTCGGATATTCATCGATATATGGTTTTACATAAGCGTTCTCTGTTGAGCCGAATCCCCAATACGCTTCATCTATCATAGTGATAGTATCTTTGGTGGCATCAAGGAATCTTTTCAGGTCTTTGGAATCAATACGGTTGCCTGTTGGATTATTTGGTGATGCAATTACAACAACTTTTGGCTTAGTATCATTATATATCTGTATCATTGTATCAACATCATACAGGTAATAAGGCGTGCCGTCTTCAGTACCTTTTTTCATAGGGTACTCAACATTGGTACCGCCACGTTCTGATGCAACTTTTTTGTAATACCACCATGCTTCCCTGGGAATAAGTATCTTATCGCCCGGATTAACATAGCAGTGTATTATTTGTTTTAAAAGATCTTCGCTTCCATAGCTTAAGAGAACATGTTTTTCGTCAAATCCGTAATCATCAGCAATTCTTTTGGAAAGCCTTGATTTTATCCCCTGCTGGAAATCACGGGAATACCATGAGAGGTACTCCATATCAACTTTCTTGAGGAATTTATAAACTTCAGGTACGGGTCCTGTCTGAGATTCATTCCTGTCAAGAAACAACGGTTCTTTGGGAAATTTATCAGTTTTTACTTTTTTCTGCTTTTTTACGGATGGATTTTTTGACTTATTTTTATTTTTTGACATTTTTTATTTATTGGTTAATGCTTCAACACCAGGCAGGACCTTTCCTTCGAGGAATTCAAGGCTTGCGCCTCCGCCTGTTGAAACATGACTAACATCGTTTTCGAGTCCCGCTTTAGCTATAGCTGCGGCTGAATCCCCGCCACCTATAACAGTTACGGCACCCTTTTTGGTTGCTTCGGCAAGTGCCTTTGCAACTACAAATGTTCCCTTTGCAAAGTTATCCATTTCAAACACACCCATCGGTCCGTTCCATACTACAGTCTTTGCCTTTAATATTTCATCTCTGAATAAAGATATGGTTTTAGCTCCAATATCCATCCCTATTTTATCAGCCGGAATTTTATCAGCATCTACTGTTGCAAATGCTGCTTCATTTTCAAATTTATCAGCACAAACAACATCAACAGGCAGAACTAATTTATCACCTGCTTCAGCCAGCAGTTCTTTTGCAAGCTCTAACCTGTCTTCTTCTAGCAATGATTTACCTATTTCATATCCTTTTGCTTTATAGAAAGTGAATATCATTCCGCCGCCAACCAAGATCTTATCAGCTTTTGAGAGCAGGTTCTTTATAACATCAATTTTACCTGAAATTTTGCTTCCGCCCAGGATTGCGACATAGGGATGCTCAGGATGAGAAACAGCTTTTGAAAGATACTCAAGCTCCTTCTGCATTAAATATCCTGCCGCGCATTTTTTAATGTAATGAGTAACACCTTCTGTTGATGCATGCGCGCGGTGAGCGGTACCAAACGCATCGTTTATGTAGATATCACCATAAGCTGCAAGCTTTTTGGCAAAATCAGGGTTATTCTTTTCTTCTTCATTGTAGAAGCGAAGATTTTCAAGCAGCAGGATATCTCCATCCTGCAGGTCATTTACAATTGCTTCAGTACTTTCGCCAATACAATCATCTGCAAACAATACCGGTCTATCCAATAATTCAGAAAGATGCATTGCTATAGGACGAAGAGAATATTTCAGGTTCTTTTCACCTTTTGGCCTGCCCATGTGGCTCATTAATATAAGCTTTCCACCTTCGGAAATAACTTTCTTTATTGTGGGAAGTGATTCCACAATACGTTTATCATCGGTAATTTTACCTTCTGTTTCTTTAGACATTGGGACATTGAAATCAACACGCACCAATACACGCTTTGATCTTAATTCGCCTGCAGAAGCAAGGTCATCAATTGTTAATTTGTTCATGTATATATATAATTGTCATTCCTGTTATCGCAGGAATCCATAAATTTGAGCTTTAAAGTTCTCTCTCAGAAAAATTTGTATAGTTCCTGAAAGAGAAAACGAAATTCAAAAAATTAATAGCCTTCTTTAATTACTTTTTGCAGCAAGTCAACTATCCTGCAAGAATAACCCCATTCATTATCATACCAGGATACAACCTTGAAGAAGCGTTTTTCACCTTTCAGATTATTACCAACAGTGGCAAGTGAATCATAGATTGAGGCACGGTCATCATGAATGAAATCGCTTGAAACAAGCTCTTCATTGCAGTAGCCAAGAATCCCTTTTAGATAGGTCTCT
>CAZOAP010000198.1:0-6611 GCA_964577645.1 uncultured Ignavibacteriales bacterium | reverse complement strand
GTAATTTATCTTTTGGATTAGGAAATGATATATTGAATTTATTATGAATTTTAGAACCAACCGCATAAATATAAGGTCCTGGTATCCCAGTCCAATTCTTTTCCGGAAAACTTTTTAATTCATGTCCAGAAACATAACATCCTATTAAAGTTTCATTACTTGGCAATATATCGAGTACAATTAAATCAATACAAGGATTAATGTGACCTTCATCTAAATAAACTCTAGGGTTATCTACGATGATTTGTACAATATTTTCTCTGAAACGTTCATTTTTATCCCCATAGCCCCACTGAAAAATAATATTTTGTGGAATAGGTTTGCCTTGATAAATTTCACCTACCATTAATAATTCTTTTAAGGCTTTTTCTGTAAATTTTTTAAAACTTTCTTTATCCATCACAAATACATATTTGCTATTTGCTCTTTGTTATTTCCCTAACATACTTCCCATGAAACACCCGCATCTTCTCAACCAGCTCTTCCATCTCATCTCGTGGCGGAAGAAACGTCGTCCTGAAATGCAGCGTGCCGGGTAACTGACCGAATCCTGAGCCCGGGACTACACAAATTCCCGTTTCTTCTAGCAGTGCCATGCAGTAATCATTATCACGCTTGCTCTCGTATGCAAGCTGTTCGGCAGGTGACATTTTGCTGACATCAGCCGTGTGCGGCAGCTCAAGCTTTACAAAGGCATACATTGCGCCCTGCGGTACATCAATTTCCATGCCGTCAATTGCGTTCAGACCCTTCCCCAATATCTCAGCTTTAGCCTTCAGCTCATTTAATATTCCGTCACGCTCTTTAATATACAGGTCATAACTTGCTTCACCCTGTTTCGGGGGTGTAACTACCAAATATGTTACAAGCTGTCCAACTGTGTTGCTGCATAGACTTATTGATTGCAGCTTGATGAATTCACCCATCACATCAGCAGGTACATTGCGTATTTCAAGGTAACCGCCGCGGTGACCGCACTCGCCCATAAATCCTTTGCTTACACTGTGAAAGCTGAAAAGCGATATATCACTCTCACCCATCTGGTACATAACCTTTGCAAATGAGTGGAACATGCCATCAATGGCATACACATTATCCTGGTAAACCTCATCAGCCATAATTGCCAGCTTATGTTTTTTTGCGAAGTTTATTACCATCTTGATATTCTCAAATGAGAGTACCGCACCTGTTGGATTACCCGGGTTAATTACAACAATTGCAACGGGATCTATTCCTTTAGCTTTTGCATCGTTCAAACTCTTCGTCAATATCTCCTCATTCAACTGCCATGAGTTAGCTTCATCCAAATAATATCCTATCTGACTTCCGCCGTACAGCTCAATTGTCGCACTGTATAACGGGTACTGCGGAATCGGTATCATAAAACCATCGGTTGGTTTCTTAAGCAGTGCAGTTAGTACCGCTGATACTCCCTTTGATGCGCCGTCAGTTAATATTATCTGGTTCTCGTTTGTGGGAATTCCGTCACGCTTTTCTATGAATTCAGCAATAGCCTGTTTTATGAATGGCATTCCGGCACTTTGTGTATATGCACCCGTGCCATGCGGCATTAAATGATGCAGATGTTTTGCGCGCTCAATTATATCCTGCGGGTAAAGTTCGTTTATCTGTTCATGTTCTAACAGGGCAGGGTATTCCATTAAGCTTAATATCTGCCTTATGTATGTTAATGGTTTTTGTTTCAGCGCCTGGGGATTGCCGATATTGCAGTAAATAATTTTCTTTCCTGCCTTCTCAAGCTCCTGCGCGCGTATAACAATGGGACCTCGTACGGCATATTCAGCAGTCAGTAAATGGGGGTTAAGATCTTTGATTGATATCATATAATTCTTTATATATGGTTTAATCTAAATAATTAATAAATGGTTCTTTTTTAATTTCAAACTGTGAGTAATTAATGCTTCCTTTAAACGGTGGTGAATAAAAAGTTTTTGTTCTGAACCGGGTGTAATTTTTATCCTGATTTCTGACAAGTAATTTAAATCTTAAACTTGTTTTAAAGTCACCTTCGTATCTATAAGCGGAAAATTCCATTTTTGATATTGGCGGAAAAAAAACTATCATAGTGGAATTACCGCAAAAACTGCTTTGCCAATATTCTATGGGTTTCCATTTACCGTTTGTATCAATTGCTTCCTGTATCATCATTATACTTCCATCCTCTCCTGTGAACATCAGCGTATCATTTGAAAAATTTCTGATCTCAACAGTAAATCCCGTTGTAAATTTACTAGCAGGATTATTTGTATTTCTGAAATAATACTGTTTTATACCTCTTTTTTTGTTAAG
This sequence comes from uncultured Ignavibacteriales bacterium, assembly GCA_964577645.1. Taxonomy (GTDB): domain Bacteria; phylum Bacteroidota; class Ignavibacteria; order Tepidaquicellales; family OLB5; genus OLB5. The sequence goes on along the minus strand of CAZOAP010000198.1, from coordinate 4,301 downwards.
TAAAACATTAATTCCCAGTATAATTGAATCACATCCGGTTAATGAAGAATCATACTCCGCCAAATAATATTTAGGACTAACAAACGATGACCTAACTGAATCATTTAAATGAGCATATTTTCCAGGTATTAGATACCAGCCTTGTAATTGCTGTTCTGAATTTACAAACTTGCCGGTATATTCCGGTTCATATTTATGAAACTCTTCAACAGATGCATTACATCCAACAAGAAATGAAAATATTGTCAAGATTAATATGTCTATTTTCATATCAATATTATTGATCAAAATAACATTTAATGCAAAATAAATAATCAAAACTCTATATTAAACTCAAAACAGACCTCCCCTAAATCCCCTCCTTGCTAAGGAGGGGACTATTAAATTCGTGTTAATTAGTGTAATTCGTGGTTAATCCTTTGACTTTGCTGTGCCACCCCTATTCATTGTAACTACTATATTATACAGCTATATTTGCAGAATATCTGAATTTAATGTATAAATATGAGCGAAATAAATGATAATTCAGGCGAAAATGTGAATAATTTGGTACCGGAAGAAAATAAAGCACCTGTATTGAATGAAACAGTAACTGAAATAAAAGAAGAAATCGTTACTGGTCCACAAGAACCTGAAGTAAACGAAACAAAAGAAGTTAACCCCGAAGCTGAAAATAAACCGGCTGATGAGGTTAACGGAAAAAAAGAAGTACAGCAGAACCAAAAACCCAACGGCAGTAAACCGGCCGGAAAGACGTATGAAAACCGCAATCATCAGAATAAACGCGAGCGTCCTAAAGGCGATACGATATATTCCGATGCAAGAAGCCTTGCAGTAAAAATTCTCACAAGGGTTGAGCGCACTGATTCATATCTTGATAAGCTTATCGATTACGAAATACGCAACGACCAGCTTAACGATTACGATAAATCTCTGCTTAACGAAATATGCCACGGCGTTATCCGCTGGATGAGAAGGCTTGACTGGTTCTTAAACGGTTTCTACCGCGGCAACTGGGAAAAATGTACACCTGAAATAAAGAACACTCTCCGAGTAGCATTATATCAAATACTGTTCCTGAATAAGATACCTGATTTTGCAGCTGTGAATGAAGCGGTTGAATTCGTAAAACGTTTCAGTACACAAAAACATGCTGATGTTGTGAATGGACTTTTGCGTACTATTATAAGGACAAAAAACGATCTCGTTTATCCAACTCGCGAAATTGATGAAGTTAAGTATCTCAGCATAATGCAGTCACACCCAAACTGGATGATAAAAAGATGGATAGAGCGCTTTGGCTTTGATGAAGCGGCACTGCTGGCGGAATCAAACAACAAGCGTCCTATTCTAACGTTAAGAGTCAACACACTCAAAACCAACCGTGACCAGGTATTAAAGAAATTTGAGGAACGCAGCATAGTATTCAGAACATGCCGGTACATAGATTACTTTGTAACATTAAGGTTAATGTCAAAGATTTATCTTGATGAGGATTTCAAGAACGGAATGTATACAGTGCAGGATGAAAGCGCGGGCTTGCCGGCAGTTCTGCTGAGTCCAAAAGAAAATGACGTGATACTTGATATGTGCGCAGCTCCGGGCGGAAAATCAACCCACATGGCGCAGCTTATCGGAAACAAAGGAAAGATATACTCTGTTGATAAATATGAGGCAAAGATGAAGATGATGAAGGCTACGGCTGAAAGGCTTGGTATTACCAATATCGAGTTCATACAGGATGATGCCACAGACCTGCAGGATGAAAAAATTAAAGATCTTAAGTTCGATAAAATTCTTCTTGATGCACCATGTTCAGGTCTTGGGGTACTTTCCAAAAAACCGGAGATAAGATGGAAGCGCGAAATTAATGATATCCTCGAGCTGACAGTATTGCAAAAAAATCTGTTAAATAATGCCGCAAAGTATTTAAATACAGGCGGAGCAATCGTCTACAGTACATGTTCAACTGAAACAGAAGAGAACATGGGTATTGTTAATGATTTCCTTGAGAAGAATCCTGACTTTATGATAGATAACGCTTCAAAATATGTAAAAGCAGATCTTGTTAATGCTGAAGGCTGCATAGAAACATTTCCGCATAAACACGGAATAGACGGCTCTTTTGCCGCAAGATTGATAAGAAGATCTTAATTTTTAGTATATCCCCCATGCCTGCGGCAGGCAGACGCGGAAGCGGGGAACTCTGGCTGCAATAGTAGTTGCAGCTTGAAATCAAAATAATTTGTTTTTTGCCGTTTTAATTTTGTCATGCTGAACTTGTTTCAGCATCTAAAACATTTAAAAAGAAATTAGCAGCACAGACATTTAGAAGAGCACTTCGTGACTTGTATGTGCATGATAAATATGTTCAAACTATCTAAAAAAGTAGAATACGGTCTTATCGCAGTAAAGCACATGGCTACACCCGGTGCTGAGTGCACCAGCTCGGCAAAGGAAATTGCCGATAAATATAAAATACCGTATGACCTTCTTTCAAAAATTCTGCAGAAGTTAAAGAAGCATGATATACTGGGCTCAATACAGGGAACTCATGGCGGCTACAGACTTACCAAAGATCCCAAAGAGCTTACACTGGCACAGATATTCAACGCAATTGAAGGTGAGAGCTATATTCTCGATTGCGGCAAGCATGAAGATTCCGAAGCATGTTCGATTTATGAAACCTGTATCTTAAGCAGTCCTTTAAAGAAAATACAGAAGCAGATAAACAGTTATTTTAATACTACAACATTGGCAGAAATAGTCTGATAACATTTTAAAAGAATATTATTGATAAACTTTCCGATATATCTCGATAACCACTCCACAACCAAAGTTGATCCTTTGGTTCTGGAAGCCATGCTGCCGTATTTCACTGAGAATTTCGGCAATGCATCTAGCAAATCCCACGAGTTCGGATGGAAAGCAGAAGCCGCTGTTGAGTATTCCAGGAAACTTGCCTCAAGGCTCTTAAACTGCGAGCCGCGCGATATAATATTCACAAGCGGTGCAACGGAATCAATTAACCTTGCAATAAAAGGCGCAGCCGAAGCAAATTCAGCAAAAGGCAATCATATCATTACCACAAAAATTGAGCATGAAGCAGTACTTGATACATGTAAAAACCTTGAAAGAAAAGGTTTTGATGTAACCTATATTGGAGTTAATGAGAAGGGCTTGGTTTCACCTTCTGATATACTTGAAGCTATCACAGAAAAAACCATCCTTGTAAGCGTAATGTATGTGAACAATGAAATTGGTACAATCCAGCCGGTAAAAGAAATTGCCAAAATTTGCAAACAGAAAAAAATACTTTTCCACACTGATGCAACACAGGCTATTGGTAAACTGCCCATTGATCTATCAAAGGCCGGCATTGATCTGCTAAGCTTTTCTTCACATAAAATATACGGACCCAAGGGTGCAGGTGCACTTTATAAAACGGGTAAGCTTCCCCGGGTCAGGATCACTGCCCAGCAGGATGGCGGCGCGCAGGAAAAAGGACTCAGAGCCGGTACGCTGAATGTTCCAGGAATAGTCGGCCTGGGTAAAGCGTGTGAAGTTGCACAAAAAAACCTTGAAACCGAGGCAAAAAGGATAAAAGCGCTTAAAGACCTGCTTTATAATGGAATTATTACAGGTGTAAAAGGCGTTAAACTTAACGGTGACCCTGTTAACAGGATAGCCGGGAATCTGAACATCAGCATAGAAGGCATCGATGCCGATGCACTGATGATGTCAATAAAAGATATTGCCGTATCAACAGGCAGCGCTTGTTCATCGGAATCAGTTGAGCCTTCACATGTGCTGGCAGCTATTGAACTTGATAAAAAATTAATGCGCTCAACCATTAGATTCGGTTTAGGCAGGTTCAACACAAAAGAAGAAATTGAATATGTTATCAGCAAAATAACTGAAAAGGTAAAATATCTTTCAGGCATATACCCTTCGAAGAATAATATTAAGAAAGGGGAGTATGCTGAAGCTTAAATTTTTAGTTTTAACACTGGCTGCTGTTCTTTGTTTATGTACTTTTAATACAGGTACTCATTCGCAGGTTAAAAAAGATAAAAACTCCCGCGATTCTTTCAGCCGTATCGAGCTGAGTTTTTCTTTAGGGTATTCAAGGCCGCTTCTTGAAACATACGGTGATAAAGTAACAATAAATTCCACTGAAGATGTGATATTTGTGGACGGAAAAAGATTATTGGTCTCAGATAATTTTGGAACAAATACCGGTTACGGTGTGCAGACTTATTTTAAATACAGGATAGTAAAGAATGGCTTGCTGAAAGCAC
>CAZOAP010000197.1:0-6616 GCA_964577645.1 uncultured Ignavibacteriales bacterium | reverse complement strand
TATCAGCCTACTTATCAATTTCCTGAAGGAAGTAAACAAGAAATTCGGGCCCGGAATTCTTGTTAAGCTGTTTTCCGGCAGGTATTATAATCCCAGGGTAGAAGACAGGATATTTATGTTCATTGACCTTAAAGCCTCTACAACAATTGCCGAAAAGCTTGGACATTTAAGGTACAGCAGGCTTATACAGGATTGCTTTTATGATGTGACAGAGGTTGTTGCAAAACACAAAGCAGAAATTTACCAGTATGTGGGTGACGAGATAGTTTTAACATGGGAGCTTGAAAAAGGAATAGAGAACGATAATTGCTTCAGGTTCTTCTTTGAGTTCAGGAAGAAACTGGAAACTTTAAGCGGGTATTATAAAAATAAATACGGCGTAGTACCCGTATTCAAGGCCGGTATGAACTGCGGAACAGTTACAGTGGCTGAAGTTGGTGAGCTGAAAAAAGAAATTGCATACCATGGTGATGTTCTGAATACAGCATCAAGAATTCAGGATAAATGCAATGAATATGATAAACCGCTGCTTATATCAAACAATTTATACAAAAAAATGCTTCGTACAGGTTTATTTAATATTGAAATGATCGGCGAGATACTGCTGAAAGGCAAAATACAGCCGGTTGGAATTTACAGTGTAGAAAGAAAATGAATGAATGAGATCAGCCTCAGGAAGGCAGTGAACGGTGACAGTGAATTTATATATTCAGTCAAGAAAAATGCGCTTGGTGAATATATCAGGCTTACCTGGGGCTGGGATGAACAGCTTCAGAGGAAGATGCATGAAGATGAAATGTCAAATGAAGATATTAACATAATTGTAAAAGATGGTGTAGATGTTGGAACGGTTGGAATAATAAAAAATGAACATGAAATAGTGATCACCAGGCTTTATATTCTTGATATATACCAGTCGTACGGCACAGGTTCAAATATCATAGAGAGGATAATAAAAGATCACCCGGGATATACTTTCAAGCTTGGTGTTTTAAAAGTTAATACACGTGCTAGAAAATTATATGAGAAACTGGGTTTTAAGGTTTGCGGGGAAGAAAATGAACATTACAGGATGATTTATAATACCTTTAACAGTTGATCAAATTTATTTTTTCTTTTGTTTTAAATCCCTATTTTTGTAATGCCCTCTGAATTAAAAGCATTTATCCAATGAAAAGATCTTCGGTCTTATTTTTTACATTAGGCGCAGGCTTATTTACCGGCTTATTGATAATTGTTATACTTTTCCAGTTAATGGGTTTTACTATTACCGATAGAGTTGTAATGGAAACATCCCAGGGTGATTATATCAAGTATAACTCACAGGATCCCTACACAGTAAGCGTTATCAAGCAAACGCAGCCGCTAAGCTCAAATTATATTGTAATGATATCCGGCAAAGGTGATAAAAATTATGGGCATGTTATTAATTATATTGATCCCGCGCCGCTGAGTGATGAAGAGATCAGGAAAACACGTGTGATATGGAACAATGAGGGAATTGAAATGACCTTCCCGATGGGGCATAAGCTTTATATTCCAAAAGAAAGGTTCATAGGTCAGAGGTAAATCAATACTCAGGTGTTATCTCCATATTATAGAACATAAATGACCACACATCGGTCTGTTCATTAATGGTTTTGTAAACAGGTTTGCCGAATCCATGCCCTGCTTTTGTTTCTATCCTTATCAATACAGGATTTTTACCCTTATATATTTTCTGTAACGTAGCAGTGTATTTAAATGAGTGGGAAGGAACTACCCTGTCATCATGATCTGATGTTAATACAAGTATTGCCGGGTAATCTTTATCGCTTCTGATATTATGCAGGGGTGAATATTTTAAAATATAATTAAACATCTCCTCGTCATCACTTGAGCCATACTCCTTTACCCATGCCGCACCAATAGAAAATTTCTGGAATCTCAGCATATCCATTACACCAACTGCAGGAAATGCAGCCCGGAACAGCTCGGGTCTCTGGTTCACAACTGCGCCAATTAACAACCCGCCATTTGAGCCGCCGCCGACAGCAAGTTTTTTGGGGTTTGTATATTTTTCCTTTACCAGGTATTCAGCTGCTGCGATGAAATCGTCAAAAACATTCTGTTTATTCTTCAGCATTCCGGCTTCATGCCATTTTTCCCCGTACTCCCCGCCGCCGCGGATGCAGGGCATTGCAAATACACCGCCGTTTTCTAAAAGTATTATCCTTGAATCAGAAAAAACCGGGTTCATACTGATATTAAATCCGCCGTAACTGTACAGGTAAACCGGGTTATCACCATTCAATTGCACGTCTTTGCGGTGTGCTAAGAACATCGGTACTTTTGTGCCATCCTTGCTATTGTAAAATACCTGCCTTGTTACAAAATCTTCAGGATCGAAATTTACATTACTCTTTCTGAATAACTTTGATCTATTACCGGGTATATCATAAATATAAATTTCCGGCGGGCGGGTAATTGATTCAAAGGTATAAAAAGTTTCACTGTCTTCAGGGTCACTGCTGTATAAACCGGTTACTGTACCCAAACCTGGCAGCTCAATATCATATAAATATTCACCGTTTAATGAAAACACTTTTACCTTATCAGCTACATCAACCATGTAAGTGGCAATTATTTTTCCTGCAGAAATTTGCACACCGCTTAAAGTGTTCTCAGTTTCGGGAATTATTGTTTCAGCATCACCGGTAATATTGCGCGCATCCAATTTTATTAATTTATTCCTGGGGGCATTACTGTTTGTGAGCAAAAATATATCATCACCTGTATTCTGCATAAAAAATGTGTGAGAGTCGTATGTATCATCGGTAATGGGAATAAACCCGCCATCAAGCCTGCCTGTTAAATTAACATAAAGCCTGAATCCCTTTTTGCCAAGCTCGCTTACATTCAGGAATATGAACCTCTCATCAAATGATGACGAAATCCAGAATGACCTGTGCGGATTTTCCTCATCTTTATATATCAGTATATCATCACTCTGCCTGGTGCCCAGCTTATGGTAGTAAACCATCTGGTTATCATTAAGAGATGTGTATTTATTCCCGGTCTCAGAGCTGTTGTACCTGTTATAAAAGAACCCGTCTTTGAACCAGTGTGCACCGGAAAATTTTACCCACTCAATTTTATCTGTAAGCAGCTCTTTTTTTTCGATATCAATTACGAATATTTCAAGCCAGTCAGAGCCGCTTTTAGTTACCGAGTAACCAAGATATTTCCCGTCTCCTGATACATTGATATCAAGCAGTGCAACTGTGCCGTCCTCTGAAAACTTATTCGGGTCAAGCAGTACTTCAGGTTCTGCATCAATTCCTCTTTGAATATAAAGCATGCTTTGCGGCTGCAGGCCGTCATTTCTTAAGTAAAAATAATTATTGCCTGATCTGAACGGGGTCATGTATTTGGGATAGTCCCAAAGCTCTTCAAGCCTCTTTTTTATTTTATCACGAAAAGGTATTTTATCAAGATATTGGTTTGTAAGCCGGTTCTGTTCATCTATCCATAACTTTGTTTCAGGGGAGTCAATTTCCTCAAGCCATCTGAAAGGGTCTTCTATAACTATTCCGAAATAATTATCATTCATCGCTTTTTATTCTTTTGTTTTAATTTCACCCAGTGAGCCTTCTGACTTTGCAAGTACAACGCTTGCCATAGTATCACCAACAACATTTGTGGTTGAGCGGCACATGTTCAGCAGCCTGTCAATACCTACAATTAATGCTATACCTTCTGCAGGCAGACCCACTGCATTGAGCACAACAACAAGCATTATCAAACCTGCACCTGCAACCGGTGCGGTTGCTGCCCCGGTGATAATACATGTTATAAAAATAGATAACTGCTGTGAAAAACTTAAGTCAATTCCGTAAACCTGCGCTATGAATATTGCAGCAACTGCCTGGTATAAAGCAGTGCCGTCTTTATTTATTGTTGTACCTATTGGCAGTACAAAGCTTGCAATTTTATTCGGTACGCCAAGCCTGTTCTCGGTTACATCAATTGTAACCGGCAGTGTTGCCGATGATGAGCTTGTTGTAAAGGCAACCGCAAGCACCTGCTTTTGTGCAAGGAAGAAATCTATTGGTGATACTTTTCCGAATATCCTTACAATAGCGGGATAGAGCACAAATGTAACAATTGCCATCGCAAGTATTGCTGTGAGTGCATACCAGAAAAGTGTGCCCAGAATTTCAAAGCCAAACTCAGCTACCGTTGCGGAAATGAGTGCAAACACTGCAAGCGGAGCCATCAGAATTACTTTTTCCACAAGTTTTATCATTGCCTGTGTGATGCCTTCAAAAAATGCTATTACGGGTTTTGAGCGTTCCTTGGGAATATAGCATATCACGAGTCCCGTTAGTATAGCATAGAAAACTATCTGCAAAAAATCGCCTTCAGCAAGACCCTTAAACGGATTTTTGGGTACTATATTCACAATAAAATCAACCATGTCCACTTTATAATCCTGCTTTAAGGGGTCCTTAACTTCATCCCTGTACGCTTCTATCAATTGCGTTTTTGCCTCGGGTGACATTCTTGTACCGGGCTGTATTACAATGGTTAATAATTGACCCAATGCTACTGATATTGCCGCTGTTATAAGGAACAGCACCATCAGCTTACCGCCAAGCTTTGCAATATGCTTAATATCATGCAGTGATGCAGCTCCAACAATAAGCGATGCCAGCACCAGCGGTACTGCTATCATATTCAGCAGCCTGATGAATATTTCACCTATTGGCTTTATCTCTACTCCAATTGAGCTGCGTTTGGTGAGTGTACTTATTTCTTCGTAATATTTTACATCATCTGACCCCTGGTATTTTACAGCTAGCTTCATACCGCTCAGCTTATTATCTTTTTTAAGGGCATCAAAGTATTTTATAATTCCGTTCTGTGAATTTTCGCCAAAGTTGGTTAATACCGAATCACCCTTCATAAACGAAACCTGAGACCAGTTATTGATATCACCTGTTTCATTTTTGCTTATTACCTGTATGCTGTGGTGATTCACACTGAAATATGCGCCGAAGGCAATACCCAGGATAAATCCTATCAGTATCTGTATGTGGAGTTTGATCTTCAATTATTCTTTTACAGCAATTAAGTTTTCCCGCACTTTCTGCAGCGTAAAAAGAATTGCCGCACTTATTATTGCTATAATAAAGGTTAATCCCCAGTATTTATTCGGCAGGTATGATATTTCATAGAATGTCTTTATCCAGTGAATTAAAATAAACTGTATCTGTGTCATCGTTAAAAATGAATACAGCCCAACCAAACCAATTGCATAAAGAATATAAGTCCGCAAATTCTTTTCATTTTTATGCGCTACCACTGAAAGGAAGTTCACCGATGTAATTATTATCATAATTGAAAGCATTACCATCTGAATATCCTCAGGTGTGAAACCTGATATTTTTTCTGTATATATCTGTCCAATATATGCTGCACCGACAATTATTCCCGCAGATATCAGCACAAATGAAAACAGCTCTTTGGTAAAATTCTTCATCCTGCTTACATTAGAGTTCTTAAGCGCTATTATGAAAGAGGGAAGTCCTATAGAGAAAATATTTATCAGCGATACCCTGCGCGGCGTTAAAGGAAATTCAAAAGCAAAGAACATAGAAAGTATAGTGAAATAAATTACCATAAAGTTCTTTGTTAAGAACAGCTTTGCAACTGAGCTTACCGTATTCACAATTTTATTGCCTTCATCAAAGATACTTGGCAAAAGTGCGAACTTATTCTTTAACAGAACAATATCAGCTACTTCTTTTGTTATCTGGCTGCCTTCTTCCATCGCTATACCCATATCGGATTCTTTGATAGCAGGCAGGTCATTTACACCGTCACCTATCATAGCAGTATATATCTTTTCTTTGCGCAGGGTTTTTATAATCCTCAGCTTATGTTCAGGCTTCAGCCGTGCAAATATTTTCTTTTCCATAATGAGCCTGAAAATATCATCATCACTGGCGGATTCAATTTCACTGCCTGTAACAAGCTCGCTATCCTTTATATCCCAGCCGATTTCCTTAGCCACTGCCTGTATAGCATAGGCATTATCACCTGAGAGAATTTTTATCTCTATATTATTCTTATGGAAAAGGTTAATTGCCTCCATAACATCACCGCGCACCTGGTCAGTAATTGAAACTATACATATCGGCTCTATTTTTACATCATTTAAATTCTCTTCAATTTCCTTTAATGATCTTCCCGATGTTTCAATTCCAAACAACAAATTACGGTATATCTTCAATCCGTCTTTATCAAATATTGCTTCTGCTTTTTCTTTTTCTATAGATCTTTCATTCAGTATATCATACCCGCCAAAAATTATTGTTATTTGTTCATTACTCATTGCTATTTGCAAAAGGCTCATTTTATTCTCTGAGCTGAACGGAATTTCCTCAACAACACTTGCGCTCTCGGAAGATTTATATATTTCCAGAGTTCTTAGAGTAGCATTCTTATCAGAAGATAATTTTGCATATGTGCCAAGCAATTCCTCTATCTGTTCTTTTGTGTATTTTGTGGTTAGGGGAGTTATCCTGTTCACTGCATGCTTATTCTGGGTCAATGTTTCTGTTTTATCTGT
>CAZOAP010000196.1:526-6667 GCA_964577645.1 uncultured Ignavibacteriales bacterium | reverse complement strand
CTTTTGCAAGTGATATCTCAGCAAGCTCATCAAGGGCTTCTACCTTAACAAAGGTGCTGTCAAAATCTATAATATAATATCGCGGGCTTTTCATAAATAAAAAATGACCAATCTATTAAAATTGGTCATTTTAATTTCTCTTACTTAAATATTTTATATGTGAATAATATCATTATAAACTACAAATGCCATAAATGCCATCAGAATTATAAAGCCAACATTCTGAACCACTATCTGTATCTTGTGTGATACAGGCTTGCGGAATATCCCCTCATAAAGAAGGAATACAAAGTGCCCGCCATCAAGGGCGGGGAAAGGAAGAATATTGATAATTGCCAGTGTAATTGAAAGCATTGCCATGAAGCCAAGGAATGAAAGGAATCCGCCTTCGGCTGACTGGCCTGCATACTGCGCAATTTTTACAGGTCCGCCAACTGCCTTGCTGAAAGCAATATCACCCTTAACTATCTTCCACATTGATTTAACAAAAAGCACAACACCATAATGCCACAGGTCACTTACGCCCTGCGGTATTGCAGTAATTACATTGTACTTGATGGTCTTTACAGTCCCGGTATACTTGCCTATACCAATGCCTATTGTACTGTCTGCATCAGGCTTAACAACACCGTTCATTACGGAGCCGTTGCGGTTCCATTTAATATTTATATCCTTGCCTGCATTGCTCTTAATGATATCAACAAACTGCTGTGAGTGTGTTATGCGATTACCGTTTGCTTCGGTGATAATATCACCGTTCTCGAGGCCCATGGTTTTTGCAGGACGGTTATCAGCAACCTGCTGAATAACGGGATCCATGCTTACAGGATATATGCCAAGGGTGCGCTCACCCTGGTCACGAAGCTCATTTTTTGAAATGAAAATATCTTTTTCTGTGCTTCCGTTCTTAACTTTCATTGTCACATCTTCACCCATTGCTTCGATGAAGATATTGCCTCTTACGTCATCCCAGTATTCAACAGGATGGCCGTTTATGGAAACTATCTGTGTACCCGGTGTAACGCCGTACTTTGCTGCTATAGAGCCCGGTGTAACATAGCCCACAACATTGGTTTCCATTTTCTGTTTGCCTTCAACCAGGTTGATGGTATAGAAAATTGCAAAGGCTAAAAGTGTGTTCATGATAACACCTGCGGTGATAACGAACATTCTCTGCCAAACGGGCTTTGAGCGGAATTCCCACGGCTGCGGTTTTTGATTAATAAATTCCTTATCCATGCTCTCATCTATCATACCTGCAACTTTTACATATCCGCCTAAGGGGAAAACACCAAGACCGTACTCGGTATCACCTTTAACGAATTTAAAGATTTTCAGGTTGAAGAAATCGAAGAAAAGGTAGAATTTATCCACACGCATTTTGCAGAGCTTTGCCGCCGCAAAATGGCCGAACTCGTGAACAAATACCAGTATCACGATAGTTATAAGAAAGTAAAGTATTGTGCTGACTACACCCATATTATTTAGATTATCTCCTTTTGCAATGCAGTCAAATCACTTTAACTTTGTTTATCATTGCAGTATTACAGTTAAAAATCGTTTTTATATTTCAGTTTTTTTTGCAGGCTTTTTTTTATGCTGTTACCTGCGCAACATCTTTTACAAACTCTCTTGACCAGCTGTCAATTTCTATGATGCTATCAAGACCCGGTGAAACATGATTTGTATGTTTATCCATAGCCCCTCTTATCAGCTTGGGGATATCGGAAAATTTTATTTTTTCATTCAAAAACAGCTCAACTGCTGCTTCATTTGCCCCGTTTAATACTATAGGATATGAGCCGCCCAGTTTTATTACATCGTAGGCAAGCTGTAAACACTCAAATTTTCCAAGGTCAGGCTCATCAAATATAAGGTTTTTCAGTGATTTAAAGTCTAATCTTGGAAAATCTGAAGCTACCCTATTGGGGTATGTTAATGCGTACTGAATCGGTACTTTCATATCAGGCACGCCAAGCTGCGCTTTCACAGAGCCATCGGAAAACTCCACCATTGAGTGGATAATTGACTGCGGATGTATCAAAACCTCGATATTTTCCGCTTCTATATCAAACAACCATTTTGCCTCAATAATTTCAAAGCCTTTGTTCATAAGTGTGGCAGAATCAATTGTTATCTTATTCCCCATCACCCAGTTAGGATGGTTTAATGCCTGTTGTACTGTTACACTTTCAAACCGGTCCACGGGCAGCTCTCTAAAGGGTCCGCCTGAGGCAGTAAGAATAAGTTTTGTTACCTGTTTTACAGGCTCACCCTGCAGGCATTGCAAAATGGCGTTGTGCTCGCTATCAATTGGCAGCAGGTGAGATGAGCTATCTTTCAGCATAGAGTAAATAAGCTCACCAGCCACTACCAGTGATTCTTTATTGGCAAGCGCTATATCTTTGCCGTGTTTGATGGCTTCTATGGTTGGGATGAGTCCGCTGAAGCCTACCAGCGCATTTACAACCAGCTCAAAATCATCCCTTGAAGCTACTTCGTTGATACCAGCCTGGCCGCACAGAATTTCGCATTTATGATTTAAAGAACGTGATTTAAGATCGTTATAACCGGATTCACTGAAAATTACCGCGGCTTTTGGTTTGAATTCCTCTATTTGTTCAGCAAGAAGCCCTGAATTTGAATTTGCAGATATATATTTAACTGCAACAGCATAACCGTTACGGTTAAGATTCCTAACAACTTCTAAAGTATTTTTGCCAATTGAACCTGTAGAGCCTAAAACAGCAATATTCTTCATTTTATCCTGTTAATTCGGTAATTTAGGGTTAATTTATGAAAGTTAATACACAAAAATTAGCGTGCTATATATTTGTTGTTGTATCAAGAAGTGCAGATTTTGATAAAAAATACAAACAAATTATAAAATTATATTTATACAATTCATTATTATAAATATTATTATATGAATTAAATAAAAGAGGTAAAACAAAATCAAAAGCTTTCACCAACTTTCAAAAAGCTAAAGTCCAAGCTAAGGCACAAAGTCACTAAGAAACACAAAGAATACAAACTTAAAAATAGCATAAGACTTCAAAAGCCTAATCATACTGTATATTAATGAGATTTATAAAAATACATGTTGCAACAACAATCTGTTTGATAAAAGTGAATTTTTTCCGTACAAACGCTGGACAGCGATTTTGGATGATTTTGCGCAAAAATCTCTTCCAGTCCAGCGATTCGATAATCAATCCGGATATTCGTCAAACAGTCCGGAAATTCATCAAACAAACCGGCATAGTGTTGGGTGAAAAATGAAATCGCGTAAATAATTTAAACATGATTGCTAGATAAAGGAAAATTACAGAATATGCAATACGCATATGTTATAATATAGTATATGTTGATTGCAGATGCAAGGGAAAAATCAGAAGCTTTTCAACACAGAGGCACCGGGGACACCGAGGGATAAATTTAACCTTTTTAAGTTAGTAACGACTACATTGGATATCACTTAAAAGACAAATAATATCTGTCCTATTTATTCATCCGATGATTTCAAGTCATCGGATGAATATTAAAAAATTAATAATTTCTTAAAATTGTATTGATAAAAGACTATTTATTTAATATGTTATAATAACCTAATTTCAGAAGTTATGAAAAAGTTAAAATTTTACCTTTTCGCTTTGTTTATAATGTTTCATTGTGAATTACAGTCACAAGTTGGCTGGTTTTGGCTTAATCCTTTGCCGCAGGGTAATTGGCTTAGTGATGTTGAGTTCACAACAAATAATACTGTGTATGTTTCGGGTTATGGAGGGACGATGCTGAAATCAACTGATGGCGGTAATAATTTTGTTTTGATGAGTAACAGGGAGTGCGGTGAAAGCATTGTATTTATTAACAATCTTACAGGATTTTCAAGCTCAACCGGCGGAATATTAAAAACCACTAACGGCGGAAATAACTGGAGATATATTACTGCACCGGTAGATTACGTATATGATTACAGTACAAACCCGCAAACAATTCTATACGGGTTAAAAGATAATAAAGTTTATATAAGTTCAGACCAGGGTGAAAACTGGAGTTTGAGCTTAACAGCTTTACCTAACAATTTATTTTACGCCGTTCAATTTCCAACCAATAATATAGGTTATGTAGTCGGTTATAAGCCAAATCTTTTCAATTACGGAAGAATTCACAAAACCACAAATGGTGGTTTATCCTGGGATACAATTCCAACTAATTTCAGATTCAGGACTAAAGGGATTTACTTCCTGAATGAAAACACAGGTTTCCTTAACACAGACCAAAACAGAAATTTAATCTTAAAAACCACGAATAATTGCCTGAGCTGGGATACTGTGAGCAGTTTAAATTATCAGTATTCACAGTTTAAATTTTTTGATAATAATAACGGATATTTAAAGGGATTACAGGAAATTGTATATACAACAAACCAGGGAACTAACTGGACAAAGGTTGTTTCTTTGAATTACACCTTCTTGCAAAATATTAACGAAGGTCTGGGAATAGGAGTTATTAATGATGGTAATTTCCTTTACAAAACAACAAATACAGCTTCAAACTGGAGTGTTTTGACTTCAGGTTTCCATGATGTTCTTTTAGATATAACGTTTATAAATTCATTGACCGGTTTTACAGTTGGGGATAATAGAATTTATAAGACAACAAATTCAGGGCTTTACTGGGAGGTTACAAACTTGAATATTAATTCAGGTTTTACAAATATCGAAAACATAATGTTTTTAAATGAAAATACAGGTTATGCAGGTATTGACGGAGGCAAATTGGCGAAGACAACGAATTGCGGATTAAACTGGCAGGTAATCAAAACAGGCTGTTATGACCATTTGCATGGCTTAGCTTTTCCATCTGTAGATACCGGTTACGCTGTAACCAAATATGGTTTTACATTAAAGACTACTAATGCAGGAATAAACTGGATAAATTTTGGCCAAAACCCTGTTGAAGCTTACGGTGACGTACAATTCAGAAATAATCTTACCGGCTTTGCAGGTGGTACATATTATGGGAACGACATTGGTTATGTAAAGATCACTACAAATGGAGGGACAAACTGGACATTTAAAAACCTTGACAGCATCCGAGTTATAGAAGATGTATGTATTACTCCGTCAAATATCTGGTTTGCATCCGGATATGATTTACAAAGTAAAGGAATAATTTACAGATCAACAGATCAAGGTGATAGCTGGAATTATATTAAATTTCCATTAATGATAATGTCGATATATTTTCCTACAACTTCGATTGGATATGCTTCAGCTTCCGGTGGTATAATGTATAAAACTACAAATGCAGGTGAAAACTGGTTCAGCACATATTGTATAAATTTCGGATATTCAAATGGCCTGTATTTTATTGATGATCAAACCGGTTATGGTGTAAGCAGATACGGTCAAATTATTAAAACCACTACCGGCGGCGGAGTACTGATTGGTGTTGAACCGGTCAGTTATACAGTACCGCAAAAGTATAATTTATATCAGAACTATCCGAATCCATTTAATCCGGTTACAAAAATAAAGTTTGATATACCTAAATCTATGAATGCCTCACTGAAGATATATGATATTCTTGGCAGAGAGATATCAGTTATTGTAAATGATTTCCTTATACCGGCCACATATGCATTTGATTTTGACGGCAGCAACTTGCCAAGCGGAGTTTATTTTTATGTGTTAAACGGTGAAGGATTTTCTGAATCGAAGAAAATGGTGCTGGTGAAGTAGGATTTGTTGTATACAAAAATTATTTATTCATCTGATGAACTGGAGCTTGACTGCCTCAGCAGTCATCGGATGAATTAAGATAACCTTATAACTTTATAACCTTATAACTTTTAACTGTAACACTATTCCCATCCCTGGTTTTCAAGCAATTGTTCGGGCGGTACATCGCGGAATTCTTTTGCGGGCATTCCAACGTAAATGACTTTTGCGGGAACGTCTTTTGTCACAACTGCACCGGCTGCAATAAGCGCATCTTCGCCAATTTCTATTCCGGGTAAAATGACGGCTCCCCCGCCAACCCTAGCGCCTTTGCGGAGTGTTACGCCTTTAAAATGCTTAAAGCGCTCTTCAGTTCTGCCTAAATAATTATCATTTGTGGTAACAACTCCGGGGG
>CAZOAP010000196.1:0-511 GCA_964577645.1 uncultured Ignavibacteriales bacterium | reverse complement strand
TAAAGCAGTAATCTTCTATGGTGGAGTATGCAGTGATATATGAGTTGGTTTCAAGCTTGCATTTTTTGCCAATTGTGGTAAAATTCTCAATTGTACAGCTTCTGCCTATTATAGTATATTCGCCAACGGTTACATCTTCACGCACAGCGGCGGTGTCAGCTATAAGTACATTGTTTGCAATGGTACAGCCAACATAGACTGTCACCTGTGCGCCGATAAGGCACTCGCTGCCAATAACGGCAGGTTCATATGTTTTATCTGATTTGAATATGCTGCGCTTTGATCTGAGTGGCTGTTTGCCGATCACGGAGTTTGCATCGATCCTTACTCCATTGCCTATTTTTGTGCCTGAGTAAATGACAACATTATGCCCGATCTGACAGTCATCGCCAATAACCACGTCTTTTTCAATGACTGCAAACTGACCGATAGTGCAGTTTTTGCCAAGTTTTGCGCTGCCATCAATGAATATATTACCCATTGTCTGAAGGAATTTGCCTGTATCCATATT
>CAZOAP010000195.1:0-6723 GCA_964577645.1 uncultured Ignavibacteriales bacterium | reverse complement strand
GTATGGTAAACAGGGGTTAAATAAATCGTTATACCTTATTATCACACTTGCATCGCTGCTCACAGCTTATTTTGTATTCAGGATACTTATACTTGGTAATAATATTACAGAAATAGCAACACTCTACCAGGCTAATCCTTTGGGCAACGCCCCCGGTGTTTTTGCGCGTGCTTTTATTGCATTAACCATGCCGCTTGATTTCATTTCACTCAACTTCCAGCTTAGGAATGATAATAAAATTGTTATACTGTATTTGTTCATACTCTATGGTGCTGGTTTTTATTTAATATGGGCTGCAGTAAGGTCAGATATTTACAAAATGGCCAGCCACATAGTATTATTATTTTTTACTTTAATTGCACCTTATGCAATTGTTGGTTATTTAAGGCCGCAAATGATATTACTGCCGTTTGTGATAATTACTATATATGTTCTTTATCTATATGAGAGGCAGAGTATAAGAAGCTTAAAGCTGGATAAAAGAATTCTAAAAGGATGTTTTTTTGCAGCAATGTTATTCTGGTGTTACTGGTCAGCTGAGGCTGTTTACGACTGGCATACATCATATGATAAAGCAAAAATAAATGTTGATAACCTCATAAATACTCCTCATGATGCTGCAAAAAAACTGATAATCATCGGTAATCCCGGCAGGTTCAAACAGACTTTCATGTTCGATAAGATGACTGGTGCGTATTATTTCTGGAAGGAAAAGAATTATGTTATCAGTGAGCCTATTAATGATATCGTACATACGGCTGCTATACAGGAAAGCTCAATTGGCGCAAAGCTTGACTGCAAAGTACTTTCACAAAATGAGTTTGAAATAAAAGCTGTTGCCCCAAAGCAATTCTTTTATATTGAAGGTTACGATAATGAAAGGATCAAAACCGGCTTTAGGAACAGCGATATATCTGTTGAGTTCACAGAATACAATAACGTAAATAAAACGATTAAGCTTAAGCTTAGCGTACTTTCCCCAAATGTTGAGTGTTTCCTGGCTGAAGAGCTTGGTTTCAGGAAAATATATTGAGGCTGAACATACTTCATATTACCCCTGATTTTAATTATGCCTGCGGAAGGTCCTATTATGTATTTCTGCTGTTAAAATACCTGCGCAAAAAGCATAATGTACATCTTATAACTAATGGCGGTGATTCATTTGAAAGACTGGATGAGCTGAATATCAATTACACAAAAATAAAAGGCCTTAAGTCAAAAAATCCGTTAGCCATTGCAAAGAATATAAGCGATATCCGGAGCTATATCAAAAAGAATAACATCAATATCGTTCACACTCATCACCGCCTTGCTGAGCTTCTGGCTTTGCAGGCAATAAAATTCATTAGAATAAATAAACCATCCTCAGTTTTAACATCATTAAGCCTTGTGAGTAGAAAATATAATATCGAGTTCAAGTCAGATAAAATAATTGCAGTTAGCTATTCTATTAAGAAAATGCTGCTTGATAAATTCGGCGTACCGGAAAAAAAGATAAGCGTAATTCACAACTTCACAGATACTGAAGAAATCCATGAACTCGAATTAATTTCACCCCGCCTGCATACAAGCCGCAAATATTATTATATTCTGGCTATAGGCAGGTTTCACCATGAAAAGAATTTTATCACGCTGTTAAAAGCACTGAACCTGCTCAAAGATAAGAATATCGGGCTGATACTTGTAGGAGAAGGTAACCAGGATATTGATTATAAGGAATACATTGCAAAGAATAAGCTTAATGTTGATATAATTGTTCCGCAGAAGAATTTACTTAAATATTTCCTTGTTGCTGATCTGTGCGTACTGCCATCGGCACGAGACCCGTTCCCGAATTTCATGCTGCAGGCAGGCCTGCACTGCAAGCCCTTCATTGGCGCAAATGTTGATGGTATTGGTGAGCTTATCAATGATGGCGAGAACGGACTTTTATTCACTTCAGGCAACGAAAATGAGCTTGCCGGGAAAATCGTAAAATTTATGAATAACAGGCACCTTGCTCAAAAATGTGCTGTTAAGCTGCATGAAGATGTACTAAATAATTATACCCAGGAGTTCATTGTACCCAAAGTTGAGCATATCTACAGGCAGATCTTATAACTTATGGGCACTTTCAGTAAAATAAATATCCATGGTATAAAAATTGATTGTATTGATTACAATGAGCTGCTCTTACAGATCAGTTCCGCAATCCATGATAACCGCAAATTAACAATTGCATATACAAACGCAAACACTGTTAATCTTTCTTACCGCAGCAATGAGCTTATACAATTACTGAATACATTTGATATCACCCACCCTGATGGAATTGGAATATACGCCGCTTCAAGGTTTCTGTATAAAAAAAAGGGATTGAAAGCAAGATTTACCGGTTCAGATTTTTATCCTTTACTGTGGGAGAGATCTATACAGGAAGACTGGAAGTTATTCTTCTTCGGCCATAATGATAATACCCTTGCTAAGATTCCGGTAAATTTACCTTCACTAAAAATAGCAGGGTCGCATAACGGTTATTCATTCAATGATTCAGACATCATCCCTCAAATAAATAATTCAGGCTGTGATATTTTGGTTATTGGGCTTGGCACTCCTTTGCAGGAAAGCTGGGTCATTAAGAACCGAGATAAATTGCAATGCAAAGTAATCATTTGCGTGGGTGAAGGCATCAAAGTATTTGCAGTTGAAAAAAAGAGGGGTCCTGTGATTTTAAGAAAATTTGGGCTTGAGTGGTTCTGGCGTTTGCTAACCAATCCCGTTAAATATTTTGGCAGGTATATAATAGGCAATCCCCTTTTTTTATATAGAATATTTAGTATAAAAATGCGTAAATTGGCAGAATGAATGCCGTAAAAATAAGTATTTGCATTTTACTTTTCGCATTATTATCCGGTATTGGTTTTTCTCAAAACTATAACTGGATCACCCCTAATAAAACATACCTTAAAATGTATGTTGCTGATGACGGTATTTACAGAATAACCCGAAATGAGTTCACTTCCTCAGGAATAAATACATCTAATATTGACCCCAGAACGGTAAAAGTCTATTACAAAGGCTTTGAAGTACCCTGTTATTTTGAAGGTGAACAGGACGGCTCTTTTGATGCCAATGATTACATTGATTTCTACGGTAAAAGGAACAGCGGCGGCATAACAACAACATATCAGGCAAGCTTTGGACCCACTGCATTTGATTATACCACTGATGAATATTATAACCTGTATTCCGATACAAGCGCTTACTGGATAGGCTGGGATGGTGCAAACGGCTTGCGGTATACTATTTCTAATTACACAGTTCAGAATGATTACGGTTTAAATTATTCCTCAGAGAAGATCCATCTTGAAGTAGATTCAGTTTACTCTCTGGGCTTAACAACTAACTCAAATTCAGATTACAGGTATTTTAACACAGAAAAAATTTCAGGTGAAGGCTGGTTCTGGAAGAATCTGACTCCCGCAAACGGCTACACTATCACAAGAACGTTTTCTCTTCCACTGCTGAGTAATATCACTTCAAACTGCTCTTTCAGGATCTTTGCATTCCCTAATTCCAGGGATTCATCCTTCAATGAGCATAAGCTGATACTTACGGTTAACTCAACTAATATAATAACTATTGCAAAGGATGATTACGAAAGATTTGATTCAACTGTTACATTTTCCAGTAATTTATTCACCGGCGGGCAGAATTCAGTAACAGTAACATACCAGCCAACATTCCAGAATCCTGCTGCAACACCAAGCCTGTATTTTGATCTTATTGAGCTTTCGTACCCTAAGCAGTTTAAATTTTCCAACAGCCAGTGCCGGATCACATTAAATTCAACTGATACCTCTTCAGCAAGATTCCGGGTCACCGGTTTCAATTCTTCTTCAGCATATTCAGTTTATGATATAAATAATAATATCAAGATAACCGGTATCAGCTCAGAAGCAGATACACTCTTCTTTACAGGCAAACAAAACGGTGATTTTGAAATTTCCAACCAGGTCATAACCAAAAGGCCATTCCGTTTTGAAGCAAGACAGGTACCTGATCTTGTTTCTTCATCTGTTGGTGCTGACTATATTGTGGTTTATAACAGATTATTTGAATCTCAGGCAGAACAGCTTAGAAGTTACCGCCAGACAAAAGATAATTTCAGGTCTTTAAAAGCATCCATTGAAGATATCACTGATATTTTCAATTTCGGAATGGAGTCTCCAATTGCCCTGAGAAGGTTCGTGAAAAATGCTTATGATAACTGGATTCAGCCAAAAGTTGGCTATATCGTTCTTATGGGAAGAGGTTCACTTGACCCCAAAAACAACAGGCTTTCACCTAATTTTTACAAAAATTTCATTCCAGTTTACGGCAACCCGCCAAGTGACGGTTACTTTGTCAACTTTAATCTTGCAGGCTTTACATATTACCACCAGGCTGCAATTGGCAGGTTACCAGTTTACACACAGCAGGAAGCTCAGGATATTGTCAATAAAATCATACTGTATGAAAATGAACCGCCGCAAAGCTGGTGGAAGAATTTTATCATGATAACAGGCGGACCCAACAGGATTGAACAGATAGCTTACCAGACACAATCCAATAACTTTGTGAATTCATATATCATCCCTCCTCCTGTAACCGGAATAGCCGAAAAGATCTACAGGAATGATTCAGCAGGATACATAACTTTTAATTACGCTGATTCAATTAAGAATGCAATTAACAGAGGCGGTCTCCTTGTAAATTTTATTGGACATGCTGCCAGCCAGGATTGGGAGCTTGGCCTTGAAGATCCATTAACACTGCAAAACTCAAGCCGTTTACCGCTTGTGCTGAGTATGACATGTTTTACAGGCAGGAATGCTGAGCCAAACCAGCGCAGCTTTGGAGAGAAATTTGTTTATGCGCCTAACCGCGGAGCGCTTGGTTTTGTTGGTACAACCGGGTGGAGCTTCAGCTCTGCAGGCAATGATATTAACAAATATATGTTCCAGGCATTATCACAGGATACTATAAGAAGACTTGGTTCACTTCTTAAATATTCCAATAATTTCATGATACCTGATTCTTCAAATTTCCAGGTAAGGAATATGATCAATTGCTATAACCTGCTAGGCGATCCTGCTGCTAAGTTATTGTTACCTTTTGGACCCGAGTTTGTTATAGGTCAAACTGATTACAGAATTACAAACCAATATCCATTGGTTGGTGAACCTGTCACATGGAAAATATTCCCGAAAAATTACGGGTTGTATGTTAAGGAGTGCCAGGTCAGGTTTGAAATCCTGAAAAACGGTTTATCGTTCAGGTCAAAAGATACAACAATAACTGATTTTAAATATTACGATACATTATCATATTCATTCAGCATAGACACAATAGGTAATTATTCATTAAAGGCTACACTGGATTATCTCCCTCAATATCCGAATGAAGATCATTCAAATAATGTATTGATGATACCGTTACCTTTGCGGAATATTTCATTCACGCCGCTTAAACCTATTGATAATTCAGTAATAATATCTGATTCAGTTGAGTTTGTAGGTTTAAATCCGCAGGTAGATCTCAGGCAGAACAACGTTAAAGTAATTTTACAGGTTGATACAAACAGTAATTTTACTAACCCGGTTTTAAATTATTCAAATTCAAATATCAGCGGAGTTGCTACAAAAGTCAGGTACAGGATCCCTTTGCCTGATTCAAACATCGTTTATTACTGGCGGACAAATTCACTTATCAATAACGATAGCGCAGGGTGGAGCGAAACAGAAAAGTTTGTTTATAATCCTGCAGTCACGGGTCTCAGCAGAAGATCTGTAAATAATGATTCTGTTGTTACATTATATCAGAAATTACAGGGACAGTTCAAGCCGAATGAAGTATCCGGACTGTATTATACAGGTAATGGCTATATGCTGAATACTTCACCCGGACAATTGCAGGTTAAATCACACGGCAATAATGGATACCAGGCTTCTTATTTCAGTATGCCCGGCTACCAGTTCTTTATTGATGGCGGCTCAAACCCGGGACTGAATATTATCAAAGCCCGCAGGCTTACAGGAAAAATTGTAGAATTCAGGAATTTTTATATGAATTCTGCAGCCTCATCAGATTCTGTTCTGAGCTTCCTCAATTCATTTGATACTACACACTACCTGATGGTTGCCATTTCATCATATACAAACAATTCAGATAGTCTGCATCCTGACTGTAAGCTGAAGTTCAAACAATTTGGAAGCCAGCTGGTTGATTCCGTTAAAGATTTTGCGCATTTTTATACCTGGGCTTTTATAGGTATTTTAAATTCTCCGCCGATACCCGGGGCTGAACAATTTAAAGTTCCTGATCCATCCTGCCAGGATAACTACTGCCCTTCTTTTGCAACAGTGAATTCAATCTTCCTTAGTACTCACGGTACAATTGATTTTTCTGTAGGTCCGGCCCACAGGTGGAAATATTTTGAGTGGAACAGAACCTTGCCGCCGGGCTCAAC
Organism: uncultured Ignavibacteriales bacterium; assembly: GCA_964577645.1. Taxonomy (GTDB): domain Bacteria; phylum Bacteroidota; class Ignavibacteria; order Tepidaquicellales; family OLB5; genus OLB5. The sequence continues at coordinate 233 of CAZOAP010000195.1, read as the reverse complement.
AGTAAATTTTGATGTTAACGGCATTAATGTTTTTGGTACATCAGTGCCTCTATATAGTAACATTAGCAGCAATGGTTTTACTACACTTGATACCGTAAACAGCTTTTTATTTCCTGATCTAAGATTGCGGGCAAATATCCAGATCGATACACTTACAGGTTTGGTGTCACCTGAGTTCCGCTCATTTTACTTTAAATACACTCCCCCGGCAGAAATTATCCCTGATAACTATT
>CAZOAP010000194.1:0-6733 GCA_964577645.1 uncultured Ignavibacteriales bacterium | reverse complement strand
CCCAAAAGCCTCGATTTTAGCTGTAAAAATGATGAATTATTTCAACAGGGATGTAATTGATGATTGCGGTGATTTTATAAAATCCGGAGGCGGCTCACCGCTTGCCCGGGGGAACGGTGAAAAAGATACAGGCAAATACGATAAAACAGAATTCATTTTTGGAGCTTGTGCAGGTGCAGCTATATACAAAAAAGAAATATTTACTGATATCGGTTTTTTTGATGAATCATTCTTTGCGTATTATGAAGATATCGATTTCAGCTTCCGCGCACAGTTAGCCGGATATAAAACTTTGTATCAGCCTGCAGCAGTATGCTACCATAAACGGGGCGGAACAAGCTCTGTAGCTACACACGGCTTTCAAACAGAGATGTGCGAAAGGAACCTGGTACTTATGAGAATAAAAAATTATCCTTTATCAACATACCTGCTTTACCAGCCGCTCTTTTTTATTGCAAGGGTTAAGAGGTACTATTCGTTTATCAGGTTTCACTCTTTTACAATATTCCTGCGAGCATTAAAGGGCTACATAAGAGGTAGTTTTCTTCTTATCACAAAGCTTCCTGAACGGTTCAGGATACAGAAGAATAAAAAAGTAACAGCATCTTATATTACAAACCTATTCTATAAATGAAAGAGCCCGTCTCAATAATAATTCTGAATTATAACGGTAAACAATTTTTAAAGGATTGTTTAATGGCAGTATTGGGTCAAACATACAGTAATTTTGAGATAATATTTTTTGATAATAACTCCACTGACGGAAGCTTAGAATATGTAAAAAGTGAATTCACTGACAGCAGGTTAAAGATCTTCCGTTCAGATAGAAATACAGGATTTGCAGGCGGAAACAATGAAGCTTTAAAATATTGCAGCAATGATCTTGTGGTTTTGCTGAACAATGATACTGTAGTAAAGGATTCATGGCTCGCAGCGCTTGTCACAGTAATGGATATTCCCGGAACAATTGCCTCATCCTTTGTTAAAACAAAAGGTATCCCTGATAAATATTACAAAACAAATGGCTCGGTTTCGTATATGATGTATAACGTAATGAATATTTTTCCGGATATCAGCGATGAATTTTATCCAAATGGCTGCTCTTTGATCTTCAGGAAAAGTGAGATCGGTGAGCCGTTTGACAGTGATTATTTTTTCTACGGAGAAGATGTATACCTGGGTCTAAAAGCAAGATTTATGGGAATGAGAGTAAAATTTGTTAATGATTCAGTTGTTGAGCATTTCGGAGGGGGTGCACCTTCAGCTGATACGTTCCGTACATTCTGTATAGAGCGTAACAGGTTTTTAAACCTTTACAGCTTCTTTAGTTTTTGGTTTATAATAAGGTTAATGCCGTATGTTGCTATAAATCACACGGCTAAGCTGATATTTTCTTTATTTTCCAAAAGATATTCAACTATTGGTTTATTGAAAGCATATTTTTGGTTTTACGTGAATATACCACTTGTATTGCAAAAAAGAAAAAAGCTTTCAGCGTTAAAAAAGGCTGATGAGAAAGAGATCATAAAATATATAACCTCAAAAATAGTTAATGATGGCTCAATGATTTCATCAATTATCAATTCTATATCCTACATATATTCAAGATGTGTTGGGATAAAACCCATAGAGTACTTCCCAAAAAATAAATAAATACACAATAATACTTCCCTTATCACTTACTACATTAGGATTTAATGCTTATTTTTGTACTTTAAGGATATAATTTTGGCTAAAATTAAGGTTTTACAACTGATTGACGGTGGTTTTTTAGGCGGCGGGCAGACGAATGTACTTTCTGTTGCCAAAAATCTGGATAGGAATATCTTCGATGTTTCGGTTGCAGCTATGGGCGGCGGCAAGTTTGAAGAAGAGGTAATAAAAAATAATATACCGTTCTACAGCATTGAGCTTCCTAAGCTATTGAGATCAAAATACCTTAAGAACCTGGAACAGATCTACCTGCATGAAAATTTTGATATAATACATTCACACGGGGGAGTTGCTGGCTTTTATGGCAGGATTTTAAAGAAACATTACCCTGAATTGAGGTCAGTACATACTATTCACGGCATACATTATATAAACAGCGGGAATATATTGCGAAGGAACGTATCAAGAACAATTGAGCAGTATCTGGTTCAGTTCACTGACCGTACAATTTGCGAAACACATAATGATTTTTTGACAGCGGTTAAGAATAAGATAGCAGCAGTATCAAAAACTGATATCATACCAAATGGCATAAATATTGCAAAATATGCAAATCTGAAAAAAGATAAAGAATTATTAACAGGGCTTGGACTTGATGAAAACAATTTTATTGTCGGCAATATTTCAAGATTTGATGAACAGAAGAATCAGAAATTAATACTGCAGGCAGCGTATTACCTTGTCAGGAAATATCCCCGGATGAGATTTGTTTTTGTGGGGTCAGGTCATTACCTGCAACAGATGAAAGATCTGGCGAGGGAATCAAACATTGAAGAATATATAATATTTGCAGGTGAACAGGAAGATCTTGTTAGATATTATTCAATATTTGATATTTTTGTTTTTCCTACTTTATGGGAAGGAATGCCTTATGTGCTGCTTGAAGCAATGGCATCCAGGCTGCCAATAATCTGCAGCAGGATACCAAACGTGCTGGAAATAATTAAACCGGACCACTCAGCATTTGTAATTGATCCATGTGATATGGATGATCTGTTCGGGAAAGTCTCGGCGTTATATCAAAGCAGGGAGTTAAGGGAAGAATTAGCTCAAAATGCTATGATAGAAGCGACTCAGTACGATGAATCTGAAATTATACCAAAGATTGAAAATATTTATAAAGAGGTATTGAATAATTGAAAAGGATAGGGATATTCGGGGGAACATTTGACCCGATACATTGCGGACACCTGATAATGGCTGAAAATGTTAAGGACCAGATGCATCTTGATACGGTATTATTCATTCCATCCGGTAATCCACCGCTAAAGGATAAATCTGAAATATCAGCTGCCGAGCACAGGTTAAATATGGTTAATCTTGCCATAGAAGGCAATCCTTCATTCGGCGTTTCTGAAATTGAGATAAACAGTACAGGAAGCGAACCTTCGTATACTGTTAATACTCTAATGAAGTTAAGAGAGCAGTATTCAGATGAACAGGTTAAGCTTTACCTTATCATAGGGATGGATCAGCTAATAGATCTTCATAAATGGAAGGATCCGGGCAAATTGTTTTTTTTAACAGAGGTAGTAATAATAAACCGCCCGGGATACCTTATCCAGCAGGTAGAAAATGAGTACAGCAGGCGCGGTATTTTTGTACCTGTTCCTAATATTGATATATCATCAACTGATATCCGTTTCCGTATTGGAGAAAAAAGAACAATAAAATACCTTGTACCCGAAAAAGTAGAAAAATACATTTTAGAAAATAAATTATACCAACAGTAACTAATTTTATGCAGAACAAAAACGGCATAGTTGTAATGAAGTTTGGAGGAACTTCAGTTCAGGACAGCGATTCTATTACAAATGTTATTAATATCGTAAAAAATAATCCATTAAAAAAAGTTGTTGTAGTTTCCGCAATTTCAAGGGCAACAACTTCACTTGAAAATATTGCCCGTTACGCAGCTGATAAGAAAGTACCGGAAGCAGAGAAATTGCTGGAAGAGATCATTAACAGGCATCATGTGATAATTGATACACTTGTTACAGAAAGCAAGCTTAAACAAAGTGCAGCAGAAAAGATCATAAATTATCACAGGCAGATCACAGAGCTTGTTAAGGGTTTATCCATTATTAATGAGCTATCATTACGGATTCTTGATGCGTTCAGGGTATTTGGTGAGCTTATGTCTTCAAACGTGATATATCATGCAATGGCTAACCAGAGTCTAGATGTTGAGCTTATAGATTCACGTGAAATTATCAAAACAAATAATGATTTTTCAAGGGCTTATCCTAATTTTGAGCTATCCCAGCAGAATGCTGATAACAAAGTTAAGCCGCTTTTAAACAAAAATAAAATAATTCTTGCCCAGGGATTCATGGGTTCAACTGAAGATGGTATTTCCACAACTATGGGACGCGAAAGCTCAGATTTTTCTGCAGCAATTTACGGTTCATTAGTTGATGCTGATGAAATACAAATATGGACAGATGTCGACGGTGTGCTGACTTGTGACCCGAACATAATCAAAAGCGCTTTAAAGCTTACAGAAATTTCCTTTAAAGAAATGGAAGAGCTCTCAAACTTCGGTGCAAAAGTACTTCATAAGAATTCAGTTAAACCTGCACTAAAGAAAGATATACCAATTAAGATCTTAAACTCAAAAAATACAGCTTCAACCGGTACATTAGTAAGCTCAAAGCTAAGCTACCCTGAGCATGTTAAATCGGTTACATACAAAAAGAACATTATAGTACTAAGGGTTAAGCCAAAGGAATCGCTAAACCAGTTCATTTTCTGGGAAATGATGCTCAATATTCTTTCACGGCACAAACCGCAAATTGATATATTGATATCATCAAATAATGCACTCATTATTGTAATTGCAGAAAGTGCATATACAAAGATACATTATGATGAGCTGAAAAATGAATTCGATGAAATATCTGATTGTGAAATTGTAAAGGATAAAGTTCTAATAACACTGGTTGGTTCTGATCTCAGTTCCATTAGTAATTTTGAACAGAGCATATTCATCTGCAACCCGGGCATTAAGGCTGAGTCAATTATATATGGTTTCAACCCTCACAGTTTTTCACTGCTGGTGAACAGTTCTGAGTGCGAATCTGTTCTTGATAACCTGCATAAGCAATTCTTTGAAAATCATCCATCAGATTCAGGATTATTCCAGAAATTAAGCAAAAAAGAAGAAAAGAGCATTGCATAATGATAAATCTTGCAATTGTTGGTTACGGAAAAATGGGTAAAATGATAGAATCTATTGCCCCTAAAAATGAATTCACCATTTCAGGTATTTATGATGTAATAAACCCTGTTACAGAGCATCTAAAAGATAATACTGAGGTAGCAATAGAGTTTTCAACGCCTGCAAGTGTAATTGAAAACATCGAGTACATCTCATCAAAGGGTATAGATATAGTCTGCGGTACCACAGGCTGGTATAATAAAGCCAATATTGTAAAGGATATTATTAAAAAGAACGGGACCGGTTTTATATATGCCAGTAACTTTTCAGTAGGTGTAAACATTTTCTTCCAGGTAGTTAAATATGCCGCCTCAATACTTGATAAATATGAGCAATATGATGTAAACCTGACGGAAACGCACCACACCCAAAAGCTGGATAGGCCAAGCGGAACTGCAATCCGTACTGCAGAGTATATTATTGAAAGCCTTAAACGAAAAGATAAATTTGTAAATGACCTTGTAAACGCTGCGGAAAATGAAATAAACATCCTTTCAAAACGTGTTGAAAATGTTGTAGGCAGGCATGAAGTTGAATTTGCCAGCGAGTCTGATTCAATTACCCTTATTCACAATGCAAATTCACGCCGCGGTTTTGCAGAAGGTGCCCTGCTTGCAGCAAAATATATAAAGGGAAGAAAAGGGTTTTATAAATTTGAAGATATATTCAGCAATCTAACATTATAACAATGGAAGAAAATAACGAACAAGCTCAATCAACCGGTGTACAAACCGAATTGGCAGCTCCTTTGGAAAGTATTTCCTTAGGTGATGCAATGGCAGGCGTATTTTCAGAGCCGGGTAATACATTTGAATCTGTAAAAAGCTCAGCTAAGAAAAATTACTGGTTAATTCCTTTATTGATATTAATAGCAGTAAGCATAATCTCAAGCTTTTTGGTAACCCATGATGAAGAGCTTGTCTCTGAAATAAAGACACAGCAGAAGACTGCGGTCAAAAAAAGGCTGGATGAATCAGTAAAAGAAGGCAAGATAACACGTGAACAGGCTGACCAGCAGATTGAGCAGACAGAAAAAATGTTCGGCGGCGGTATGTTCGTGATATTCGGCATGATAGGTTCAGTTTTCGGGGTACTTATAATATTCTTTCTTAAAGCACTTGTATATTGGGGAGGTTTAAAAATTTTCAAGGGAACCGCCGGGTACGGTGATATTATGAATGTCCTTGGGCTTACATCTCTGATTACAGCTATTCAGCTGGTTGTTGATACAGTACTTGCTATAGTTATGGGAAAACTGCTGATGAATATTGGTCCGGTTTTATTTTTTTCAGAAGAAGCAGTCGGTAAATCAATGTTCACATTCATAGCAAATTTTGACCTTATAAATATATGGTATACTGTTATTGTAGGGATCGGTTTGGCAAGAGTATCCAACCTGAAAAGTTCAGTTACAATTCCTTTTGTATTTGTATTATGGCTCATTTGGGTATTACTTACATCGTTCGGTCCTTTCAGTATGTTTATGGGAAGATAAGCAAAGTATATATTAACAAAAAAGCCCGTTATTAAAAACGGGCTTTTTTTATAAAAAATGCAGATTTATTATTTACTTAAGATCATTTTTTTAGTAATTGTAATATTACCACTTTGTAATGAATAGAAGTATATGCCTGAAGAAAGTTCAAAAGCATTAAAGTTTATTGAATATCTTCCCTGCTGCTTAAATTCATTTACTAAAACGGATACTTCCCTTCCTAAAATATCAAAGACTTTAAGACTTGTAAATTCACCTTTTGGAAGGTCAAAAGTAATATTTGTATTGGGATTGAATGGATTTGG
>CAZOAP010000193.1:0-6861 GCA_964577645.1 uncultured Ignavibacteriales bacterium | reverse complement strand
AGCGAAAATACTCCCTTTATTGAAAGGGACGTACGATACGCTTTGGATAAACTTATTAATAATGAAAAGCTTGGCATCGCATTCTTAATATTTAGCAATGATTCAGTAGCCGGCTATATGATAATCGCTTCTGTATTCAGTGTTGAATTTAAAGGTGAGGCAGCATTTCTGGATGAACTGTATATTGAAGAAAATTTCCGCGGTAAAGGAATTGGATCAAAAGCTGTAGAATATGCTGAAAAGTATGCAATAGAAAAAGGTTATAAAGCATTAAGGCTTGAAGTTGAACATTCAAACGTTAAAGCACAAAATTTATATAAAAATAAAGGTTTCACAATTCATGAAAGACATTTAATGACAAAATGGCTGAAAAATTAAATGAAATAAAAGTATTACCAATGCAGAGATCTGATCTGCCTGTATTAATAAAATGGGCAGAGGATGAGAAAACTTTAATACAGTGGTGCGGACCTGTATTTGAATATCCTTTAACATTAGAACAGCTGGAGAGATATTTTTCTGAAACAGAAAAGAATATTCCTGCAAGGTATATTTTTAAAGCTGTAACAAATGAAAACATTGTTGCGGGAATGTGTGAGCTTGGCGCAGTTGATAGAAAATTCAGGACAGGTTCAGTATGCAGGATTTTTGTTGATAAAAAGTTCAGGGGTAAAGGTATCGCCGAACTGATGATAACCGATCTGATTAACTTTGCCTTCAAAGAGCTTAATTTAAGAAGGATCGAGCTTAATGTTTATGCCTTTAATGCTCCGGCTTATAAATGCTATGAAAAGCTTGGATTTGTTCGCGAAGGAATGAAAAGAAAAGTTACTGAGTACAATGGAGAATTCTGGGATGGATATATGTATGGCCTGTTAAAAGAGGAATGGGAAAATAGCCACTGATGAAGTTATGTTTATTTTATATGTTCCAGTAACCGTTCAATTAATGGTATTTGAGCTGCCTTAATTTTCACTTTCAGGTCTTCAAATTTAAAGAATCCCACTTTATCAACTTCCGGGAATTCAACATATTTACCTGAGTGAGGCGGCCATTCTTCTTCAAACATATTGCATTCATGTACATAATTTTTGGGCAGGTCGCCTTCAAATGCCCATGCATGTACTTCCTTGCCGCCTTTTTGAACAATTGAACCCAGCGGAAAAAAGTGACCAACAGGAGTTATACCGGTTTCTTCTTTAAATTCACGAATCGCAGTTACTAAAAGATCTTCATCATCATCGGGTTCACCTTTGGGAATACTCCAGTGTCCGTCATCTTTTTTGTGAAAGTACGGACCTCCCGGATGAGCGAGGAAAAACTCAGGGATACCATCAAGTACTCTATACATAACAAGGCCTGCACTTATTCTTTTTCTCATTTTATCAATTTGTGTAGAATTTTATTAATTTGTCAGTCATAATTTCAAATGAAAATACTTCTTTTGCTCTTTTATATCCGTTTTCTGCAAATTCAGCCCTGGTTTCAGGATGTTCAATTAGCTCCATGAGTTTATCTGCAAGTTGCTTAGAATTTTTGGGTTCAAATAAATACCCGGTTTTTTTGTCTTCAATTATATCAAGTACCCCAGCATTGCCAGCCGCGGTAATTGGTATTCTTAGCGACATTGCTTCAAGCAGTACTCTGCCAAATGATTCATTATGAGAAGGGAATGCAAGTATATCAAGTGCTGCCATAAGTTTTTCAGGTTCAGGTGTAAAACCTGTAAATGTTATGTTTTGTATATTCAATTTTTCCGAAAGTTTCTTAATATCACTTTCATATTTCTCTTCTCCAAAACTTGCATTACCGATAACAACAAAGTGAATTTTATCAGAATGTTTCTCATTGATAATCCGGGCAGCTTCTAAAAATTCCTCGTGACCTTTTCCCGGTGTCATTCTGCCTGCTATGCCTATCAATAATTTATCATCTGGAATGGAACTGGATTTTCTTATCTCGGTTTTGTTGAATTTTAAGGGATCAAATCTCTCAAGGTCTATCCCAACCGGCAGGAGATGAATTTTATATTGCGGTACAGGACATGTTTCGATGACACTTTGTTCAATATACCTGGAAATGGCAAATATACCATTTAGCCTTTTATATAAATATTTGTGAATAGGATCAGTTTTTTTTACACCGCTTCCCATATGTTTAGTCAAAAATAGCTTTGCTTTACTTTTTGCAAAATGTAATGCGGGTGTTAAAACCCAAAGATCATGTGAATGATTTGAATGTATCACATCAACTTTGTTATTTTTCAGATATTTTTTCAGCTTTAAAATAGATGAAATAGTACTTTTATTTTTAGAAAATATTGGAATGGCTTCAAAACCGTTTTTAACAGATTCTTTTTCAAGTTGTGAATTGACAGAACATAATATTATTACATTTATCCCTGTTTTACGCAAATTTTTTGCAGTTTCTAGGGATATCATTTCAAGTCCGCCCCATGAATAAGAACCGCATGAAATCATTACATTCTGCTTTTTTTTATGTTTTAGCATATTTTACAAAATTAACGGTACTCTACGAGAAGTGAAAGTAATTTATGAATATTTCTTTTTAGGCTAACGATAAAGCGGTATTGTAGCTATACCGTATTAATGTTAACTTTATAGTCCAAAATCAATTTTATTAACAGGTTCATTTGAAATAATAGGGAAAATTGCAGAAAAAATGTGGTGTATGAAGTATTAGGAACGAATCCTGATTATCAGGGTTTTAATTATATACGTAATATTGCAAACAATAATGTTGAAAAAAGAGGGTGTTAAGTGAGTAATCTTAACGGTACCCCGCGTATAATGGTGGTAGAAGATGAAGGTATTATAGCCCAGGACATCAAAAATTGTCTTGAAGGCCTTGGCTATATTGTGCCTGATGTTGTGTTCACGGGTAAGGAAGCGATACTCCGTGCTGAAGAACTGCGCCCAGACCTGGTATTAATGGATATTGTATTAAAAGGCGATATTGATGGCATTGAAACTGCATCTGAAATAAGAAAAAGATATAACATACCTATTGTTTATTTAACTGCATATGAAGATGACAGAACATTAAAAAGAGCAAAACTAACAGAACCCTTAGGATATATCTTAAAACCGTTTGAAGAACGCTATCTGCGCTCAAGTATAGAAATGGCTCTTTACAAACACCAGATGGAAACCAAGCTCAAAGAAAATGAACGGTGGTTGGGTGCTGTATTAAAGAGCGTTGGTGATGCTGTAATTGTAACAGATGAATATGGTTTTATAAAATTCCTCAATCCAGTAGCTGAAATACTGACAGGCTGGACTATGCAGGAAGTATCAGGAAAAAGGGTTTATGACCTGCTTAAACTGATAGATGAAGATACCCGGGAACCGATGAAAAATCCCATTGAGCGTGTACTTGAAGAAAATATAGTTATCGGAAGAAGCAACCATACTGTATTAATTGCCCGTGACGGAAGGGAAATATCTATAGATCACAGTTCTTCACCTCTTAGAGATGAAAAAGGGCGGTTAACGGGTGCAGTATTAATTCTTCAGGATATTACCGAGAGAAAGATATCAGAAAATGCAATAAGGGAAAGTGAAGCCAAGTTCCGCAATCTTTTTGATTTTGCAACGGATGCAATATTTGTTCAGTCACTAAACGGCAGGATCATTTCGGTAAATAACCAGGCAAGCAATCTATTAGGATATACAAAAGATGAGCTTGTTAAAATGAGATTTTCTGAGCTCATAAATGAGAATATTATTGATAATACCTTTATGATCTTTTCATCCCTAAAGGAAAAAGGCAATTATCAATTTGAAACACAGTATAGAAGAAAAGATAATACCTTTGTTGATGTAGAAATAAGTATGCGCCTTATCAAAATGCTGGATGAAGAGGTAGTTCAGCTATTTGTAAGAGATATTACTGAAAGAAAGCAAGCCCAGGAAAAAATCGACATGCTGGCACAGGCTGTTAAAGGTATAACAGAATGTGTAAGTATTACTGATCTTGACGATAAGGTGATCTTTATTAACGATGCATTTGAAACGATTTATGGATATTCCAAAGATGAGATCCTCGGAAAATCCATCACAATGGTCCGCAGCCCTAATAATCATCCTGATATAAACAGGGAGATCATCGAACAGACACAAAAAGGCGGATGGCAGGGCGAAATAATTAACAGATCAAAAGATGGCAGGGAGTTTCCTGTCTACCTTTCAACATCTATCTTAAGAAATGAAAAGGGTATCTCCGTAGCACACATAGGTATAGCAAGTGATATTACAGAAAGAAAAAAAGCCGAAGAAGCATTAAAGCAAAGTGAAAAGAGATTCCAGGACCTTTATGACAGTGCACCGGATATGTATTTTTCCATCACACCGGCTGGCAGGGTTAAATCAGTAAATTATTTCGGAGCGGAATATCTTGGCTATAAAATTGAAGACCTTATTGGGAATGAAGTTTGGAAGGTCATTCACCCTGAAGACAGGGAATCTGTAAATGAAAGGATAAATGAGATCTTTTCACGCAAGACAGAAAATGCAAAACTTGAATTCAGGAAAATAAGAAAAGACGGAAGTATCATATGGGTTAATGAAAGTACAAGACTTATTTCCGATGTAAACGGGATCCCGCAGGAACTGTTCATTATATGCAGGGATATTACTGCAAATAAGGAATTTCAGACTGCACTGCTTGAAAGTGAAAAGAAATACAGGAACCTGGCACAGAATGCACCTGTTTCTGTTGCAAGGTTTTCTATGACTACTAATGATTTTGAGTATGCCAATGATGAATTTGCCAGACAGATGGGATGCTCTGTAGAAGAATACAGCAGTTTGCCAAGAGAAGAAAAAACAAATATCATTTTTATTGATGACAGGAAAAAAGTTCAGGATAACTATGATCAGTGGAAAAAGAACGGTTTTAAAGATATGCTTCATTTCGACTACAGGATCCTGAACCGCAAGAATGAGCTTATATGGCTTGATACCTTCATTTATGCTGATTTTGATGATTCCGGCAGAGCATCTATGATGAATGAAATATGCATAGATATTACTGAACGCAAAAAAGCTGAGCTTGCAATAATAGAGAGTGAGAAAAAGTATAAAAACCTTGCTGCCAACGCTCCTATTGCTGTGACCAGGATAAATGCAGATTCAATGAAATATGAATACGTTAATGATGAGTTTACCAGGCAGACCGGTTATACGATGGAAGAGTACAATGCATTAAGCAAAGATGCATTGAATGCATTGGCTTATCCTGAAGATGTTGATCTTGTTAAGGAGTTTTTCAGCAAGTGGAATAAAAATGGCTATAAAGATACACAACATATAGATTACAGAGTTTATAACAGGCAGGGTGAAATAATCTGGCTGGATACATTTCTTTTTGCTGATTTTGATGAAAACGGCAAAGTAATAGCTATTAACCAGATATGTATTGATATTACCCAGCAAAAAAAGGCGCAGGAAAAAATTGTTGAAAATGAGAATAAGTATAAAAATCTTGCCGCTAACGCTCCGGTTGCTGTAACCAGGGTAATGGTTAAAACAGGCTCATATGATTTTGTGAATGAGGAGTTTATTAGACAGTCCGGTTACTCAATGGAGGAATTCAATTCTCTTGACGAAAATGTGCTTGTCGAAATGATACATATTGATGACAGGGATAAAGTATTTAATTTCTATAAAGACTGGGCAAAAGATAATTATGCTGGAACTCAGCATATTGACTACAGGATAATTAACAGGAATGGTACAGTTGTATGGCTGGATACATATTTATATGCTGAATATGACGCTGCGGGTGACTCAGTTGCCATAAACCAAATATGTATTGATGTAACTGAACGCATGAAAGCAGAAGAAGAGCTTACTGAAAAAGATAAGCGCTTCAAATCATTAATAGAAAATATTACCGACCAGATTTCATTAGTTGATGAACAGGGTAAAATAGTATACGCAAGTCCTTCAGTCAGCAGAATTCTGGGATATGAAACAGATATATTCATTGGTAAGAGTATTTATGATTATGTTCATAGTGATGATAAACAGGCAGTTAAAAAACTCTTTGATGAAGTATTAACACAGCACGGAAAAATTGTAAATAATGTACAGATCAGGCTGCAGAATGCAGATGGCAAATGGATGTGGCATGAAGCAACAGCACATAACCTTATTAATGACCCGGCAATAGGTGCAATTGTACTTAGCTACAGGGATATTACTGAAAGGAAAAAAGCAGAAGAAGAAATACTGCTGCAGAAATCTTACTTCCAGCAGCTGTTTGAAAACTCACCAGAAGGTATTGTAGTGCTTGATAATAATGATAAGATCCTTAATGCAAATAAGGGCTTCGAAAGAATGTTCCAGTTCAGCATAGATGAAATTAAGGGCAAGACACTTAATGATATTATAGTACCTGAAAGTATGCTTGAACAGGCAACTCAAATGACCCTGTTTGTACTAAAAGGTGAGATCATTCACAGGGAAACTGAAAGAAAACGTAAAGATGGAAGTACTGTTGATGTCTCAGTTCTTGCATATCCTATTACACTTGAAGAGAACCAGATTGGTGTTTATGGCATATACAGTGATATCACAGAAAGAAAAGAAACTGAAAAGGCATTAAGAAACAGTGAAGAAAGATACAGGGCTTTTGTTAAACAGAGTACAGAAGGTATCTGGAGATTTGAATTCCTTGAACCTATTTCAGTGAAGCTTCCCGTTGATGAACAGGTTAAAAATGTATTTAAATACGGTTACCTGGCCGAGTGTAACGATGTATTTGCAAAAATGTACGGATATGAAGCTGCCGGTGATATTGCCGGAGCAAGAATAGGTGAATTACTTATAGAATCTG
>CAZOAP010000192.1:0-6864 GCA_964577645.1 uncultured Ignavibacteriales bacterium | reverse complement strand
TCGGATGTGAACGGAACTCCGTCCATAATAACCGATGAGGATTCTATAATTAATGCCGTGGAATATTTTGAGCTGAACGGTGTTTCAGGCAATATAACAATGCACCAGAATGATATATCAGAAATTAAGGAAACGGATTTTAATGTAATAGCAGCCAATATTACAAGTAATATTATCATTCCAAACCTTAAATATATTTACAGCAAGCTTAAAACCGGCGGCAAGCTTTTTGTTACAGGTATTTTAAAAGAAGAGACTGAGCCGTTTTTAAATGAGCTTACACGGCACAATTTTTTGATGAAGGAATTAAATCAAAGGGCTGAATGGTCAGCTTTTTACGCAATAAAACAATAAACTTTTGCAATAATATATTTGTCACACTCAGCCCACGTCTGCTGAAGGCATGGGAATCATAGCATGTTCAAACTAATAAAATAACAAGTCTGTCACACTGAGCGGAGTCGAAGTGCGACTATCTTATTTAAACCAGAGGTAAAGATTTGTCTAAAAAACGTTAAGAGAGATATATTTAACTACTAACTTCTATGATAAGATCAACAATTGATATAGGCACCAACACAATCCTTATGCTGATAGCTGAATATGACGATCAGACAGGAAAAATAAAAACTATACTTGATATACAGCGTGTACCCAGGCTTGGCAAAGGGGTTGATTCAAACCGGAACATTTTGCCGGAATCTATCCAAAAAGCAATTGATATACTCGAGGAGTACAATGATATCAGCGAGGACCATGACTCAGATAAAATTACCGCAACCGCTACAAGCTTTATAAGGGATTCACATAACAAAGAGGAATTTATCAATTCGGTTAAGCTGAATACAGGAATTGAAATAGAGATACTCCCAGGGAGTTATGAAGCTAAATGGACCTATGCTGGCGGGGTTTACGATAAGCTTGGAACTAACAAAAGACTCACAACTATTGATATCGGCGGCGGAAGTACTGAAATAACCACTTCAGCAAACCCGGTAAATACTATAAATGACCTGCTCACGGGTCAGATTACCGGCAAAAGCATGAATATCGGCTCAGTAAGGCTGAATGAAAAATACCTTAACGGCCACCCACCTGCTTATGATGATATTATCAACGCCGAAAAATTCATAAATGAACATTTAAATGAAATTGATTTTGATATCAATGGCACAGAACTGATAGGTGTTGCAGGTACCGTTACAACACTTGGAGCAATTGTACTTGGGCTTGATAAATTTGATGCTCAAAGGGTCGATGGTTTGAATATTACGTTTACCGAAATTGAAAGTGTTCTGAACCGCATTATTCCTTTGCCTATTGAAGAGCTCTACGGTATGGGTGACTATATGACAGGAAGAGCTGATATTGTCATTCCCGGTATACTGATACTTAAATGTTTCATGAGAAAATTCGGATTTGAGAACGTAAAGGTCAGCACCAAAGGCCTAAGGTACGGTGTGTTTTTAAGAGATGTTTTACTGTAAATCGAAACGCCGTTTCGATTTTATCTCAATTCACTTTCGTCAAAGCCAGTATTCCCTGGTAAACCAGATTTACAGCAATTGCAAGAATAAAAAATCCCATCATACGTGTTAATACATTTATTCCTGTTGAACCAAGCTTTTTCATAAGCGGAAGTGAGAGCACAAGGAATAAATAAGTAACAACACCTATTAAAAATATTCCTATTACAAATCCCAAATAGTCTTCATAATGTTTTGCGCCTGTTGCTAGTCCTATAACCGCACCAATAGCACCCGGTCCACTTAGGATAGGCATTGCCATAGGCATGAATGATATATCGACATTCTGCACCTTTGATGCACTTGTCTTTTCATCATCAGCTTTCGAGTTCACCATCTGCCATCCAGTGTTGGCTACTATGAGACCTCCTGCTACCTGTAAAACACCAAGCGAAATGCCGAATAGCTCCAGGAGCAGCTTGCCTATCAAAAGGAAAGTAATGAGTATCAAAAAAACATTTATGGCGATCTTCCTCGCCTGCTGCTTGCGGAAATCAGGTGTATCATGTGTCGTAAGCCCCGAAAACGCAGGGACCCCGCCAATGGGGTTAATCAGCGGAAATAAAACGCTGAATGCAACCCCCGCAAATGAAAATATATCTGTTATGGACATTTAATATTGTTTTATTAACCTCACCCCCATCCCCTCTCCTGTTAGGAGAGGGGTGTTAGACCTTAAAATTTTTAGGTGTTTGCTCCCCTCTCCCTTTGGGAGAGGGGTCAGGGGGTGAGGTCAGTTCTAATTTATCTCGCAGTACTTCAAATTAATTATACCCAAACCGTCAACATACATCCCAGTAACCCGCTTCTGCTTTAAGTAAATATACCTGTTATAATAAACTATTATCCAGGGTGAATCTTCAAAAACATACTTATCAATTTCACGGTAAACTTTCATACGCTCATTAAAATCAGTTAGCTTTAAGCCAAGCTCATACAATGAATCAACTTTTAAATTAACATAATCAGTTGAGTTTGGTCCAATAGGTGTTTCATTCTTGCTGTAAAATAAAGCGTAATAATTCTCGGGGTCATAATAATCAGCGCCCCAGTTAGCGCGCCAGAAACCAAGCTTGCCTTCATTCTGCGCTGAGCGGTGTGTAGCGCCAAGCATTTCCTCTATCTGCAAATTAACACCAATTTCCTTCAATTGCGCCTGGATTGCCTCGCAAAGCTCGCGCTGTGACTCATCATTATAATAAACAAGCTTAAGTACGAGTCCTTTCCCTTCGGGGTATCCCGCTTCTTTCAATAACTGAATAGCTTTCTGTTTATCATAAGTATAGCCTTTCACATCTGATGAAAAACCGGGCATACCAACCGGCAACGGACCGTTAACTCCGGGTGTGCCTTTATTCTTCAATACAAATTTACAAATTTTATCACGGTCAATTGCGTAATTTATAGCCTGGCGTAATTTTTTGTTTTCAGCCAAGGGATTATTCTTTCCGCCTTCCATCTTTGTATTCAGCATTGCAGCAAGGTATACTGTGTTTAGATACGGCTGTTTTACAAGCTCAAAATTATATTCAGGTTTCAGCTCACCAACATCATCGGTTATTAAACCAAATACATCTACCGATGGCTTATCAAAATCCAGCTTGCCCTCTTTGAAATCAAGGAACTCTGTTTCGGGACTTCGGATAAATGAAACCGTGAACCCGTCAATTTTTGGAAGCACACTTCCCTGTTTATCCTTAGCCCAGTAATTTTCATTCTTAGTGCAGGCAAGCTCTTTATCAACTTCCCATTTCACAAATTTAAACGGACCCGTTCCAACTATCCTGAAGCCAAAATCATCCTTGTACATTTCTACCGCTTCTTTGGGATAAACATATCCATATGGCATAGTAAGTATGCTTAGGAAAGGTGCAAACGGACTTACAAGCATTATCACAAATGTTGAATCATCCTGCGCGATAAATCCTTTTATCTCCTTTACCTTATCAGGTGATGCTGCGAATTCATCAGCACCAATAACTTTATCTCTATACACCCACAAGCCGCGCGTTTTGATACGTGAATCACATACACGCTCATAGCAGTACTTAAAATCACTTGCTGTTACCTTGCGCCCCTTACCGCCCGGGAAACATTTATCATCATGGAAAAATACATCACCCCGAAGGTGGAAAGTATAGGTCTTGCCGTCTTCTGATACTTCATATGATTTAGCAATAAGCGGCTGGAGCTTAGCTTCTTTATCGTACTCAACAAGTCCCTCACATGTATTTATAAGCACATGCAGCGCGGGGTAGTTGTTAGCGGTAATGGGATCAAGGCTTTCAATACCGTTAGGCTCGTTATACCTGAATATCTTATCTGTGAAGTCCTTTTTGGTACATCCCACAATATATAAAGATAAAAAAACAGCGAGAAGTAAGCTTCCCGCTGTTAAAAGGCTTTTTAGTGGTATTTTCTTTTTAATAATTATATATTTTTAACTGAAAATCCAGATTTAAAGAAATTGATGGATTATGATGGAAATATTTGTTTATACTGAGCGTGAAATATATACAACCAATAACCATTATTTTATATTACTTTTCAAAAATACAAACTATTCATAAAACAAACAAGTTTGCATTATTACAGTAACCAGAATCGATATTTTATTAAAAAAATTTACAGATAGTTAATATCTTTTTTATTTATTAAATACAGGAACAGGAGCAGATAATCTCTGATATGTCTTGTAATAAGAAAATTTTCTTTGATGTGTTCTTTTCCGTTTATACCAAGTTCTTTAGCATACTTTGGTTCATTAAGCAACTGCTTAAGGTAATATGCTGTACCGTCAATAGAATAACTAAGTATACCTGAAAACTGGTGTTTGATCTGTAATGGAATACCGCCGACTGCACCTGCAATTACCGGTTTTGATTTCCACAATGCTTCTGCAACTGTTAAACCGAAGCCCTCTTTTAAAGATTTTTGCAAAACAACAGAAGAAGCTCTTTGAAGTGCGTTGATTTCAATATCACTGGATGGCGGCAGGAAAAGAATATGAATATCAGGGTCATTTCCGGCAGCTTCTCTAACCTCTTCAAGAACCTGCATGCCTTCAGGATCGTCGGTTGCACCGCCTCCTGCTAGCACAAGCTGGCAATCCATATATTTCTTTACCTTTTTGTATACTTTTACAACTCCAACCGGGTCCTTAAGATAATCAAACCGTGAAATTTGAGTAACAAGCGGCCTGCTCATATCTATACCGAATCCTTCGGTTATTTTCCTGATCTGCTCCTCGGGAAGCTCTTTATTTTTATCCGAAAGCGGGTCAATTGACGGAGAAATTAAAACCTGCAGGATGCTTAGTTTCCTTGAAAACGCTGGTGCGGAAAACACCGCGCAGTCATAATCTTCTATATACCTGTTTAAAAATTCCATAACATCAGCCTGAGGATTTGTAAAATCTATATGACATCTCCATGCCCAGTTTCCTTTTAAGCTTTTTCTGTTATTTACCAGTCCTATGGGCTGCGGGTCATGAATAAAAAAGATGTCCGCATTCAGCTCCATATTATTCAGATTTTGCTGATTGATCTCTTCAAAATAATTAAAATCATCTTTACTGAATGCAGTTTCAGTACCGTGCAGTGCATTGTGCATTTTTTTTGTAATATTAAAGAACTTTTCATCACCCTTTATTACATCCCACCTGGCATCAACACCAAGCTGTGATAGAAGCGGTATCATTCGGGTAAGTATCTCCGCTACCCCGCCTCCGACTGCGGTTGAGTTAATATTAAGTATTGATTTTCCTTTTAGCTTTTCAGCTATTTTGAAAAGATCGCTGATAATGGATTGCCCCGTTATTTCAGCGTAATTATTTAGATCTACCATATTTTTTTACCATTTCAATTATTTCTTTCCGTAAACCTTCAAGAGTAGTCGTATATGGATCAATTGAGGATATTTTTTCCGCAAGATCTTTCTCTCCTATTTTATCAAACCATTCAGCAAAGTCATTTCTATCTCTACCCATCCTCAATTGCGCTCCGAAAATGTGATAATAAAGTGAATTTACACTGACCTTTTTAATTATTTCAAGGAATTCACTTGTGTTAGAAGCAATATCCTGCAGCGGCAAACAGAATGTTTTGCAAGACATAAAACGGAATTCATCGCCGGGCGTACATTTAACACTGTAAGCATCTTTTACCGGATATTTATCAATAGCATAAACAAGTCTTTTCCGCAGGTCTTCAATATCTTTAGCTGAAACTATATCTATGCTTGATACATGTTCGCTTAACTCATTTAGGTTTAAAACATTTCGCAGCCAGTAACTGAAATCGTTCGGCGGTTCCGGAACAAGGTAGAGGTGCTGAGTTAAGAAACGGTGCGTATGATAATAAATTGATGCTGATGGTATTGTTCTTAAGCTTTCCAGCAGCTCATTTACATTTTTCGCACTGATGCCAAGCAGCACCGGCAGGTTATATTCTGTATAAAACTTAAATCTGTGTTTCATCGATAAATTGTTTAAGTAAATTTCGTAATTCATAACAGCTTTCAAGATTGTATTTTGCATATGATGAAGACATACCTATTTTTACTGTACAGGCAGATTCAGGTAAAGCCCTGAACATTTCTTCATCTGTCCAGTCATCTCCCGCAGCAAAAATAAAGCTGAATTTCTTCCTTTCAAGAAGTGCGGAAGTAATATTTCCTTTGCTTATGCCTTTATTTCTGATCTCTATTATTTTATTGCCCTGCATTACCTGGACATCCAGGTTCCCGGTAACATGTACAAGGTCATCAAGAAGCTCTCTTGCTTTAACAGAGCTTTGTTCAGGGTCACACTTTCTGAAATGCCAAACCAGGGTAAAATCTTTTTCTTCTATAAAAGAGCCCGGTAGCATATCGGTATAATTTTCAAGATATGGATATACTGCTTCCTTCCAGTCTGTTTTATACAGGTTCTGCAGCTTCCAGTCAGTATTTTTATGCTTAAGCCATGCACCGTGTTCAGCAGAAAGCGTTATATTGATATCTTTGAACCACTTTCCTAAAGATTCCCTGTTCCTGCCGCTTATAAGTATTACATCAGTATTTGGCATTAAGGAAAGCTTCCTCACAACTTCTTTCAGTTCCGGCGGCGGTTCTGCTTTTTCAGGGCTGTCTTCAAAGGGAACAAGTGTTCCGTCATAATCCAGAAAGAAAATGGAATTTTGAGAGTGTTTATATGTATCAATAACTTCATCAGCAAGCTCATCATCAAGCAGCCTCATTTCCCATTCAGATTGCGCATGCTTTATTTTATCCAGTGCATCCAGGAAATACCCCGCCCACCGGTTTACATTGTATCTTTTTAATCTGCCCTGCATAACAG
>CAZOAP010000191.1:0-6885 GCA_964577645.1 uncultured Ignavibacteriales bacterium | reverse complement strand
AAAGTTAAGCTGCATGAAGGCACTTATGGCTGTTACCCGGGACCCAATTACGAAACAAAAGCTGAAATAAGGTTCCAGAAAAAAACCGGACTAGATGCTGCAGGCATGTCAACTGTACCTGAGGTAAGTGAGGCAAATTCACTTGGCATAAATGTACTTGCAGTTTCTGTCATTACAAATCTATTGAAGGAAAATTCCATATCCGTAACCAATCATAACCAGGTTCTGCAGACCGCAAAACTGGCTTCAGCAAACCTTAATAAAGTACTCCCGGTATTCATTTCAGAATTGAATTAGTGCTAAATTCTGGTTATTTTTAAAGATAATACAGAAAATTCCGGTCTGTTTTTAACTAAAAAATTCACAAAAATTCATCCAAAAATGGGAGCAGAAATAATGAATCCCGGGGCAGCATTTGTTAATGATATAAAGCTGTTCACAGAAGGTAAGAACTTCTGGCAGGCAAGCCTTTTAAAACAAATTGAAGGCTTGACAATGGAACAGGCGCTTTACAAACCAAATCCGGGCAGGCATGGTATCTGGCAGATCGTCAGGCACATTTCATACTGGAAACACTGGGCTCTTACTTATCTGAATGAAAATATTCCGCTTGATGCAAAAGCTGATAACTGGGCTCCGATGCCCGAGGTTCAGACTGAAGAAACATGGCTGGAAGAAATACAGAAGCTGAAAAAGCTTAATGATGACTGCATACACGCAGCCGAAGAACTTGGTGATGAATTAATGACATCTGCAGAAGAAAGAATTGTTTTCTTCCGCCAGCATCTTTATCATGATTGTTACCACACGGGACAAATTGGTTTTTTAAGAGCAATGCAGGGCCTTGCGCCGGTAGAGTAACAGAGAAAAAAAATCATATGATGACTTGAAGTCATCCTATGAAAAAAAAGAATAAATTAATTTTATACATATTACTTATATAGATGGCTAACGAAAAAATAATACCTGTAAATATTGAACAGGAGATGCAGAACTCTTACTTAGATTACTCAATGAGCGTTATTGTTGCGCGCGCATTGCCTGATGTAAGGGACGGATTAAAGCCCGTACACCGCAGGGTGCTTTATGGCATGAATGAATTAGGCCTTCAGCCTAACAGACCCTACAAAAAATCAGCAAGGGTAGTGGGTGATGTACTCGGTAAATACCATCCGCACGGCGATAAAGCTGTTTATGATACAATTGTACGTATGGTACAGGATTTTTCTCTAAGGTACCCGCTTGTTGACGGGCAGGGTAACTTTGGCTCTGTTGATGGCGACTCACCTGCAGCAATGCGTTATACCGAAGTTAGATTAGCGCAGATATCCAATAACATACTTGCTGATCTTGATAAGAATACAGTTGATTTTGTCGCTAACTATGATGATACTGCAAAAGAACCGTCAGTATTACCCACAATTCTTCCAAACCTGCTTGTAAACGGTTCAAGCGGTATTGCTGTTGGTATGGCAACAAACATTCCCCCGCATAACTTAACCGAAGTTGTTGACGGCTTAATTGCTCTTATTAAGGATCCGGCTATTACAGTTGAAAAGATAATGAAGCATATCAAAGCACCTGACTTCCCCACAGGCGGTATTATATGGGGATTTGAAGGTGTTAAATCAGCTTACCTTACCGGAAGAGGAAAAATTATTATCCGTGCAAAGGCTAGGATAGAAGTTGCAAAGAATGACAGGGAAACAATTATCATTTCTGAGCTGCCATACCAGGTTAACAAAGCAAACCTTATTGAAAATATTGCTTATCTGGTTCGTGATAAAAAAATTGAAGATATTTCAGATGTTCGTGATGAATCAGATAAAGACGGCTTAAGGGTAGTTATAGATGTAAAACGCGGCGGTGCAGCAAATGTAATCCTCAACAATCTCTTCAAGCATACACAAATGCAGGTTACTTTCGGTGTTATTCTGCTTGCGCTTGTTGACGGCATTCCAAGGGTACTTAACCTGAAGGATATGATGGAAAGCTTTGTTAAGCACAGGCTGAATGTCATTATCCGCCGTACAAAGTTCGATCTTGATGCCGCTGAAAAACGAGCGCATATACTTGAAGGTTACATGATAGCCCTTGATAACATAGATGAAGTTATCGAAGTTATCAAGAAATCTAAGGATGTACCCACAGCACAGGAAAGATTGATGAAGCGCTTCAAGCTTTCTGAAATACAGTCCAAAGCAATACTTGAAATGAGGCTGCAGCGCTTAACGGGACTGGAACGCAAGAAAATTGAAGAAGAATATCGTGAGCTTATTAAGCTTATCGAAAAGCTGAAAAGGATTCTCGCAAGCGATGCACTCAGAAGAGAGATACTTTCTGATGAGCTGAAACAGCTTAAAGAAACATACGGTGATGAAAGACGCACTGAAATTGTGATGAACGCTGTTAAGATCAGTGATGAAGAATTCATAAAAGAATTCATAAAAGAAGAAGATGTTGTTATCACTATCAGCCACAGCGGATATATCAAGCGTACTCCTGTTAGCGGTTACCGCAGACAGTCAAGGGGAGGCAAAGGTATTATTGGCGCAACTACACGCGAGGATGATTTCATTGAACATATGTTTGTTGCATCAACGCATAACCATTTGATGTTCTTTACAGATCTAGGCAAATGCTACATGCTTAAAGTCCACGAGATACAGGAAGCATCCAGAACAGCCAAAGGATACTCAGTTGCCAATTATATCGGCAAGAGCAAAGAAGAGGAAATTACTGCAATTCTGAATGTAAAGGATTTTGGCGAAGAGCATTACATCACAATGGTAACCAAACAGGGAACCATGAAGAAAACAGATCTTTCCAACTTTGAAAATACACGCAAAGGCGGTATCATTGCAATAAGCCTTGGCAAAGATGATAAGTTAATTGATGTACAGCTCACAAACGGCAAGCAGGAAATACTCATAGGTACACACGGCGGTATGGCTATCAGATTCAATGAAAGCGATATACGCTCAATGGGCAGAACTGCTGCAGGTGTTAGAGCTATTAAGCTTGATAAAAAGGATTTTGTTGTGGGACTTGTTGCTGTTAAACGCGCAGGGACATCAATACTTGTAGTTACCGATAAAGGTTACGGCAAGCGCAGTGACCTGCAGGATTACCGCATGACAAGACGCGGCGGCAAAGGCGTTATCACAATGAAATCAAGCGATAAGAACGGTTCAGTGATTTCGATCAGGGAAGTTGTTGATAATGACGACCTGATGATTATCACAACAAAAGGAATTATGATAAGGCAGAACCTTGGTGAAATAAGGGTAATGGGCAGAAATACACAGGGTGTAAGACTCATAAAGCTGCACGAAGGCGATACAATATCAGCAGTAGCCAGCGTAGTTGGCGATGATGATGATGTTGAATAAAATTTATCTTAACCCCGGCAAATATACCGGGGTTATAAATATTTTACATATCAGGTTTTAAGATCAATGCATAATGGATAAACAAAAACTATATTCTGAAATTGTTGAATTCCTTAAAAGCAAAGGCGCAACTAAAGTTGCTGTCTTTGGTTCATATGTCAGGAACGAAGAAACAAATGATAGCGATATAGATGTTCTAGTTGATTTCAAGGACCCGATTACATTATTTGATTTTGCGGGATATCAGTTGGATTTGCAGGATAAAATAGGCTTAAAAGTTGATATGGTGATGGAAGGCGGGATTAATCCCCGTGTTGATAAATATATTCAGAAAGATCTGGTTGTACTTTATCAATGAAAAAAGATGATTCTGTTTATCTTGAAAATATCATCGTTTATATCAATAAAGTTGATTCTTATATCAAAAATAAAACTATAGATTCTTTCCTGGCAAGCGAAGAATATCAGAATAACGTCATTAGGATGCTTGAAATAATAGGTGAAGCATCCATTAAATTATCATCAGAATTGAAAAGTAATTACCCTGAAGTCCCTTGGAATAAAATGAGAGCTACGAGAAATATTCTGGTACATGATTATGGCTCTGTTAGAATAGATGTTATTTGGAATACTGCCCGGACTGCGATGATACCATTAAAGAAACAAATATTAAACATCATGAAAGATGTAAGTCCGCAACTTTTTATTGATTATAAAGATAATGACAATGATTGACCTGCGTTCAGATACAGTAACCAGACCATCACCGGAAATGCGCGAAGCGATGGCTTACGCGGAAGTTGGTGATGACGTTTGGGGTGATGATACAACAGTTAACAAATTACAGGATAAATGCAAAGAGCTGACCGGTAAACCGGCAGCTCTTTTTGTTACATCAGGATGTATGGGTAACCAGCTTGCAATAAAATGCCATACAAATCCCGCTGAAGAAATTATTGCTGAGTGGGATTCACACATAGTAAAGTATGAAATTGCCGGTCCTGCTTATATTTCCGGGGTGCAGATAATGCCTTTAAAGGGTGTTATGGGATTCATGAACCCGGATGATATTGTAAGCAATATAAGGCCTGACTGGTATCACTATCCCAAAACATCGCTGGTTTGCATTGAAAATACACACAACCGTGCAGGCGGTACTGTTTACCCGCTTGAGGATATTAAAAAAGTCCGTGAAGTTACCCGTGAAAATGATCTTAAGCTGCATTTAGATGGTGCAAGGATATTCAACGCTTCAGTTGAATCAGGTGTAAGCATAAAAGAATATGCTGAGCAGGTAGATTCCATTACATTTTGCTTCTCTAAAGGACTCGGTGCGCCGATAGGCTCAATGTTATGCGGTGATGAGGAATTTATCACCAAAGCGCATAAGTTCCGCAAAATTTTGGGCGGTGGAATGCGCCAGGCAGGTATAATTGCAGCAGGAGCCTTGTACGCACTTGAAAATAACATTGAACGCCTGAAAGAAGATCACAAAAATGCCCGTCATTTTGCTGAGGAAATTTCAAAGCTGCCGTATGTTGTTATTGATATGGCTTCAGTACAGACTAATATTGTGATATTTAACACAACCAAAGATGCTGCAAAAATAAAGGATGTGCTTGAAGGCAAAGGGGTACTGGTATCCAATGACGGCAAAGATAAGATACGCGCTGTATTCCACCTTGATGTAAGTGCTGAACAGACTGAACAGGCTATAAATGTTTTCGGCTCTATAAGAGCATAAACTATACTGTATTGGCTTTGTTGTTGCCACGACCTTTAGGTCGTGGTTAACATTGCAAAAAATATTGGGGCTTTAGCCCTTAAGGATTTGATCATTAATATCCGGAATATAATTAGTGGCTAAAGCCAATTTTCAAGTAATACTTTACCACGACCTAAAGGTCGTGGCAATTATAAATGAAATGTTTTTTATTAGAATAAAGCTGTAAATATTTTTATCAATGGAACTCGACAGATCAAAATATAAAAGCCTATTCCAGCTTCGTGTGCGCAACTTCCAGGTAGATTCACAGGGAATTGTCCACAACGCAATTTACCTTGAGTACTGCGAAATTGGCAGGGTTGAATATGTACGCAATCTTGGCATTCAGTTATTGCCAACGGGAATATTTGATGACGGCGTAAAGATAAATGTTAAGCGTAATGAGATTAACTATGAATCACCTGCTATGGTTGATGATATGCTTGATATCTATACTCGCATATCGTACTTAAAGAATTCCAGCTTCTGCTTCGAGCACCTGATATTCCATCACGAAACAGGCAGACTGCTTGTTACACAAAGATCAGTACAGGTAAACCTGAATGCCCAGACAAATATACCTGAACGCCTGCCGGATCACTTACGCAAAATTATTATGGATTATGAGGGTGATAATTTGGAAATATTAGGATAATAGCTGCTTTAAAACTTTAAGACTTAAAAACTTTACAACTTTATAACTTTACAACTTTATAACTTTACAACTTTATAACTTTTAACCTTGTTTACTGCTTCTTCTTCGCAAACGCATCCTTAAGTGCATCTTTCATCATCTTCCTGCCTTTTGAACCGCCGAAATTAATTGTAATTGTTCCCTGGTGGGTTAGACCCAGGTCCTGGTGATTATAAAATCCGTAATCAATTTCAAATATGGAGTAATACAGGCCAATACCTCCCGAAAATCTTGTCGGTTCAGTTCCAATACCTGCTCTTAAGTCTATCATATCATATAATGAATACTCCACCCCCGCTTTTACTGATGTTGTATAGCGTGTATCTTTTTCCACATCAAGCACAAAGTTCAGGTCATTTCTCGGCTGAATTGAAATACCGGTTCTGTAAACCTGCGGAAGTTTATCATCCTGCGTGCCGATCTTGGGGCGGTTTAAATTGAATGCAGAAAATCCCCATCTTAAAAAATCAGTTAGGTAAGCAAGCCCGCCTATATCAATACCAAATGTACTTGCTGAGCCGTAATTCTGAATTTTTAAATTATAAAAGTTTACATTTGCGCCGTAATAAATTTTCTTTTTGTAATTGTTACTGTATGTAGCAGTTACTGTAATTTCTTTATAAAGCTCAAAGCCATATGTCTTGGCGGAGAGTCCGAATGAACCGAATTTAGTCGGCTCAACATAATTAACCGAACCGTTTGCAAGCTCCTTCAGTCCGTACGGAGCAGGGGAGTAGAATATAGAAACTTCACGGAACGGTAATTGAGATATACCTGCAGGGTTATAGTAAACAGCATTGGAATTATTGGCAAGTGATGTAAATGCACCACCCATTGAAATAGGTTTAGCGCCAACATCCAGCAGTTCAAATTGTGAAAAAGAAGTACGGAACAAAACAAGCAATAAAACAATTATAAATTTTGAGCTTATCTTCA
The DNA here is from genome assembly GCA_964577645.1 of uncultured Ignavibacteriales bacterium. Classification (GTDB taxonomy): domain Bacteria; phylum Bacteroidota; class Ignavibacteria; order Tepidaquicellales; family OLB5; genus OLB5. The sequence goes on along the minus strand of CAZOAP010000191.1, from coordinate 98 downwards.
TTTGTATGATATATTTGCCAAAATAATCGCTAAAATAGCATGGATTGATTATATTAGCTTCTTTGATTAACTTGAAATGTAAAAATATGAATTATTTG
>CAZOAP010000190.1:0-6904 GCA_964577645.1 uncultured Ignavibacteriales bacterium | reverse complement strand
TCATAATTATTAACTGGTGTTGTGCAGCTTATGCACAGCCCGTAAATGACAATATGAAAGAAATAGATAAGATCCTTCAAAAAGAAATAGCAGGTAATAAAACACCTTCAGTACAGTATATTATTTTTAATAAGGAAGGTATCATTCACAATTTTACAGCCGGGCTGGCTGATACAGAAACCGGGCAAGCAATTGATGAAAATACAACATATAATCTTTTTTCAATCACTAAGACGTTTACTGCTATAGCAATTTTGCAGCTGCAGGAACAGGGGAAGCTTAATATCAATGAACCTGCTGTAAAATATTTGGATAATTTCCCGTATGGTAAAAGTATCACCATAAAACACTTGCTGAATCATTCTGCGGGTATACCCAATCCAATACCGCTGAACTGGATACACAGCATAGAAAGCCATAACACTTTTAACAGGAATGCCTTCTTTGATAAAATTATTGCTAATCACAACGAAGCTGATTTCAACCCCAACGATAAATTCAAATATTCAAACCTTGGCTACGTACTGCTTGGAAGGATAATAGAAAAAACATCAGGAATGAAATATGAAGAGTATATTGAGCGTAATATTATCAGCAGGCTGGGTCTAAATTCAGATGATCTCTCCTTTTTAATTACTCAGCTGGATAAACATTCAGTGGGTTATATAAAAAAATGGAGCCTGCTGAACATAGCCCTCGGATTTTTCATAGATAAATCAGAATTCATAGGAAACAGCCCGGGTATATGGAAACCATTCAGAAACTATTATGTGAACGGTCCATATTATGGGGGCTTAATCGGTAAACGCGGAGCACTTGTAAAATATTTGCAGGCAATTATGATTAATGATGAGTTATTGATTAACAATGAATCAAAAAATATGCTGCTTACAGAAAATATTACTAATGATGGTAAAGCTGCAGGTATGTGCCTGGCATGGTTCACCGGGAAACTCAACGGAGTTAAATATTATTCTCATGCAGGCGGCGGGGGCGGGTATTATTGTGAGATCAGGATGTATCCTGAAAAAGGTACCGGAAGCGTAGTTATTTTTAACAGGACGGGAATTTCCGATGAAAGATTTCTTGATAAATTAGATACATATATCATTTAATTATGTGTCAGGTCTGAGGACCTGACACGAATATATTTACCGGGGATCTGATATGTTTTTGTTCCTGTCAGGTTCTCAAACCTGACAGTATAATAATTAATATGGAGTTTTTTATTTATTGTAAATTCTAAAATGGTTCAGGTCTCTTTTGACCAGGCGCAAATAAACAGATAACAAAAATTTTATAAAACATATAAATGAGATCAATAATAATATTCATAACTTTGTTAGTATCATTAACTTCATTTTCGCAGAATACCGGGATAATCAACGGTAATGTTTCTGATAAGGAAACCACTAATCCGGTAGCTGAAGCGACGGTTCAAATTGTGAACACTGATTTTAAAACTGTAACAAACCAGCAGGGAAAATTCCAGTTCACAAATATTCCGCTTGGTACATATGAAATTAAAGTTACCTGCCTTGGCTATGAAGCATTCATACATACGGATATTGTTGTTAATTCTTCCAGGCCGGCTAATGTACAGATAGAACTGCTGCTTTCAAATATCACTACAGATCAAATTGATGTGGAAGGAAAGTATTTCCAGCGTTCAACCGATGTTAGCACCAGCAGCTACAATCTTGATTTTGAAGAAGTGCGCCGTGCGCCGGGAGCAGTTGAGGATATTTCAAGGATGGTGCAGATAATGCCCGGTGTATCACCGGCAAATGATCAGCGGAATGACCTTATTGTCAGAGGCGGCTCACCAAGCGAAAACCTGACAATGATAGACGGCATTGAAATACCGAACGTAAATCACTACCCAACACAGGGCTCATCAAGCGGACCCATTGGCATGATAAATGTAAAATTCATAGATGATGTAAATTTTTCAACCGGAGGATTTTCTGCCAGGTACGGTGATAAGCTATCATCGGTGATGGATATTAAATTCCGTGAAGGTTACCGGAAACGTTTTCTGAGTGATATAAACCTTTCAACTGCGGGCTTTGGAGGAATTTTTGAAGGTCCGCTATTTACAAAAAAAGGTTCATTCATTTTTTCCGTAAGGAAAAGCTATCTGAATCTGATAAAAGGAGCTATAAGGCTTGCTGCTGTGCCTGACTATTGGGATTTTAACATGAAAGCTGTTTATGACATAGATAAAAATACCAGGATAAGCCTTGTTGGTATAGGAGGACTTGATAAAATAAGTTTTGAAGGTGAATCACCCGAAATAAGTGATGATAACCCCTACGGAAAAGCTAAAGGAGACCAGCAGCAGTTTACAGCAGGAATTAATATCAAAAAGCTCTTTAGAAAGGGGTACTGGCAGAATGTTCTGGGCAACTCAACCGCTTTTTTAAATTATACAAATTATGATCTTGTAACCGACCTGCTTAAGTTCAAATATAATTCATATGAAAGTGATTTCAATTTTAAAAGTGAGCTGTTTTACCAGCTTAACACTTCAAATAATCTGATTGTAGGACTTTCCGGACGTTATATAAAATTCAAGAATGAAACATACTACCAGGCTGATACTACAAATTTTGGCGACCCGCTTCCGGAAACCAATATTAATGTAAAGGATAATTATAATAAAGCATCCGCTTATGCGCAGTACACTTTAAAGCTTCTTGGAAACAAAGTCATAGTGAATGCCGGTGCAAGGTTTGATTATTTTTCAGGAATAAAAAAGAATACAGCAGTATCACCAAGATTCGGAATAAGTTATGCATTACTGTCCACAACAACATTAAGTGCATCTACCGGAATCTATTACCAGTCACCTGAATATATCTGGCTTACCGCTGATCCGCGCAATGAAGAGCTGAAATTCATCAAAGCAATACATTATGTTGCCGGTATTGAGCATCTTTTTTCTCCTGAGCTGCGGCTATCCATTGAAGCATATTACAAAGATTACAGCAATTATCCTGTTAGTACAATTATTCCCACATACGTGCTTATAAGCGGGGGAACAGAGAACGGTCCAAATTTAATGTATGGCCAGGCTGTCAGCGAAGGAAAAGGCTTTTCACGCGGAATAGATATATCGCTTCACAAAAAATTAACTGGTAACGGATTTTATGGTATGATAAATTATTCGCTCAGCGAAAGCAAAGTCACCGGGCTTGTAGGAGGAGAAAAACCCGGTTCCTTTGATTACAGGCATAATTTAACAATAATTGCAGGTTATCAGTTAACAAATGACTGGCTGGTTGGTCTTAAATTCCGATACACTACAGGCCGGCCATACACTCCATATGATATAGCGCTTTCAACATATGCTGGCAGGGGAGTAAGTGATTTTAACAACTTCAACGGCTCAAGGTTTAAAGATTATAACAGGCTCGACCTGCGCGTGGATAAAAAATGGAATTTTAAAGGATGGAGTATTGTATCTTACATTGAATTGCAGAATGTGTTCAACACAGAAAATGTATACCAGTACTTCTGGAACGAATATAAGAATACTCAGGGAACAATTTACCAGTGGAAATTTCTGCCTGTAGGAGGCTTCAGCGTGCAGTTTTAAATAATCTATAATTGAGTATGTAAGAATATTTCTGACAAAAATACATTACAGATCACTTTCCCGGGCATATTATGTCCAGGGATTTTGTATACAAAAATGGTCTTAAATGTAATCAAAAAATGATAACAAAAGTACCAAAAACATTAAAAATTTGAAAGAAAACCAATTTATGACTACCCTAAACACGTTATATAAAATAGCTTAAACTAAGTACAGTGAAATGTGGAAAATATAGGTTATAAGTGTAATTACAGATATACTTATGATTCTGATTGTTTTAGGCTGTATGGTAAGACTATATTTGTAGCACTAATTCGGTGGGGAATGAATAAGCAGAAGAGATTATATTGATAATTTTTTCCTGAAAGGAATTTATATAATATGCGGGCAATTAAAAATCAGTTTCAGAAATACACCGGATATGCTACAGTAATATTACCTGTGCTGCTTTTTTTATGCACAGCAGGTATTGTAAAAGCCGGTGATATAAATAATCCCGGTAAAGCAATTTCAAATGAAATAGTAAGCCTTAACGAAAGTGAGATTGCTGAAGCAAATTATCTTTCAGTTGCCTCTAATACACTCTTTAGTTTTTCTATTCCGCAAAATGATTTTGTGAGACTTTCAATATTTGACCAGAGCGGCAGAGAAATATCTGTACTGGTAAATGAATATAAAAAAGCCGGTGAGTTCAGCGCTGATCTTAACAAGGCAAAATTGACCAAAGGAAGTTATTTTTACAGGCTGGTTGTTGGTAAATTTAAAGAAGTAAGAAGGCTCAACATAATAAAATAATCCACTTTTTAATATAATTTTTAACCCCTGTTTACTTTGTAAGCAGGGGTTTTTTGTTTGTCGGTCTGAACTTATTCTAAGGCTTCAAAGGCAATCAAGCTAAAAGACCTTGGTTGAGTTCATATCCTGCAATTTAGCCACTCGCCAAAGCTCTTAATAATTTCTTTCCTAAGGTTTGGTATTGATCACAAGATCAAAAAAAGGGATTTACTGAAAATTAGTGGAATTTGTGAAATTTCGCCTGTCTTTCGTAATTTTCAAGTGTGTTAAATCTTTATGTATAAAACACTGTAATTTGTGTATCAAAAATAGCTTAAAAATGGGCATTTTTTACATCGCCTAACCCGTATACGTTAGAAAATATCGGGCTCACGTTATACAGTGAAAACAGGAATAATTAGGTTTAACGTGTAATTTCGCAATTACTTAGGTATACGATTGTTTTAGGGTCAGCACAAAGGCTATATTTGTAACATACTAATTCGTAGGGAATGCGATAGCAGATAAGATTATAAATTTATTAATTAATCTATTCTGAAAGGACATCTATTAAGATGAATGCTATTGTAACCCGAAATACCAGGAGCTTATTAATGATCTGTATGTCATTGGCTCTTTTTTTTATGTCTTTTACTGAGGTAACCTATACTCAGAACGGCAGAGTTACAACTTTTAAACCTAAAAACCTTAATTCATGGACACCATCTTATTTGCTACCAGGTGCCACTAATGACGCAAATTTAATTGTAAACCGCACAGATTTCACTATTACATTACGTGACGGCGTAGTTATTGACTGTTTAAAGTACGTTCCGGAAGGTACACCGCCTGCAGGAGGATGGCTTACAGTTATTATGCACCATGGTTATGGTGATAATAAGGAAACACTGGCAGATTTCTGCCGTGCACAGGCTGAATACGGATATTATACCATGACATTCAGTGTTCGCGGCCAGGGTTTAAGCGGCGGACAGTCAAACCTCATCAGCACATTAGAAGCTGACGACTTAATTGAAATAGTTAACTGGGTAAAAAGAGATTCCGTTAACGGTTCAAATCCTTCAAAGATACTTATCATGGGCGGTTCACAGGGCGGCGCTGTACCAATGATAGCAGCTTCCCGCGGTATGGTTGTTGCAGGTATTATCAACTCTGTTGCTCCACCGGATTTTGCTTCAAGCTGGATAGAGAACGGTTCAATAAAAATGACATTTTTATGGACAATTGATTATACACCTGATACTGCAAGATATAATGCACAGGTTATCAAAATGAGGTCATGGGTAACATCTGATACAAAACCATTGTGGGACAGCTTAAATCGTACATTGCCAATTGGCAGGGATTTTGTGAACGGTCTTACAAATATTACAACACCGTTGCTTATTGAAGCAGCATGGCAGGATAAGTTCTTTAATGCTGACGGCTGGATACTGAACATTGATAAGATAAACCATGCTCAATACTCATCATACCTTGGCGCAGTCCGCGGCCACGGCAGTGATATTTCTTTAACAGAAGACACCTGGCATATGGAATGGTTCAATAATTTCTTCTACCAGACGTTATGGAATATGCCAACACCTATATTCACTATGGCTAAATACCAGTATGCATCAACAAGATTCCCTGTTGTAAGCGGCCAGTACTTCACATTCTCACATGATAGCTCAGCAACACTGTTAAGAACAAGCACAGTCCCTATGAAGCTTTACCTGAATACTAATGGAGCGTTGAAGACAACAGTTCCTTCAGGCAGCAATACTGTAGTATTAAAAAACAAAATAACTTCAGGATATACGCTTCAGCAGGCTATTAACGAAGAATTCACAGGCTCTAACTTTAATGCAAAATTCAAGAAAGATTCAGTAAAGTTCATTACAACAGCACTTACCTCTAACCTTGAATGGACTGGTACACCGATAATAAAGCTTGATTATAAATCAGCTGCATCAACATTTGCTCAGTTCAATTACCAGATCTATGAAGTACTTCCGAGCGGAGAAAGAAGATTCATTAACCGCGCTAACTTTACTGACAGGAATTACACAAAAGGTACAAGGAAACAGGTTACTTTCCGCGGTCATTCTCATTCGCATGTATTTTCAGCAGGAAGCAAGATACTTGTTATCATAACTAATCTTGATAAAGCTCATACAGATGAACCGTTCTTCGGAACTAACCCGTTTGTACTTCCTGTAATGAAAAACGGCGATCATACCGTATACTTAAGCAGCAATTCATATGTTGAGCTTCCAATTATGTCAAATACCGGTAACAGGTTTGACGCAGTATTTGCTGAAGATAACAGCACAGAAAATAATACACCATATTCATACAGCTTAACCCAGAACTATCCCAATCCGTTCAACCCAAGCACAATGATACAGTATACAATTGCAGATGCGCAGAAGGTTGAATTGAAAGTATTTGATATCTTAGGCAGAGAAGTACAGACTTTGGTAAATGATATACAAAACCCCGGTTCATACAATGTTATGTTCAATG
>CAZOAP010000189.1:0-7064 GCA_964577645.1 uncultured Ignavibacteriales bacterium | reverse complement strand
AAGACTATCAAGTAGAGGTAAAGAAACTTCTAACAGAGTTACCCAAATTAAAAAAACAAAAAAAGTTTATATTCATTGATCCTTATGGATATAAGAATATAAAACCAAGTGATATAAAAGCAATTCTGGAATGTGGAGATACAGAGGTATTGTTGTTTTTACCTACACAGTTTATGTATAGATTTGATCGGAAGGGGACTCCACCAGCATTAAAAGAGTTTAACGATGAACTCAATATAGTACAAGATGAACGAAATACATATAGTGACTGGCAATATATTGAACAGTTGAAAGTGCGTTTTCGAGAATTAGTTAGTGAAAGATATTTTGTAGATACATTTACAATTGAAAAGGATCCAAATACAATATTTTGTCTATTTTTTTTCTGTAATCATATAAGAGGTTTTGAGAAAATGATTGATGCAAAATGGGAAATTGATACCGAAAGAGGAAAAGGCTATAGCTATAAAGGGAGTAATCCTGAATTGTTTTCTCCGACATATGAATTAGAAAGTAGATTAAAAAAGTATCTACAAGATGGGCAGAGAAGTAATGGCGATGTATATGAATTTACATTAAGACTTGGTTTCCGACCTAAACATGCTAAAGATATATTTGAAAGTTGGCAAAAAATCCCTAATAATTTTATGGTTGTAGACTCCAAAGGAAAAGAAGCGAGAAAGGGTTCGTTTTATATCAATTATGACGATTATAAAAACCACCACAATAAAGTACATTTTAAATTAATATAACCTATGGCACAATCATCAATAGAGTGGACAGAATTAACGTGGAACCCCACAACAGGCTGCACAAAAATATCGCAGGGCTGCAAGTTTTGTTATGCTGAAGTTATGACAAGAAGACTTAAAGCTATGGGAATTGAGAAATATAAAGATGGCTTTAAGGTCAGAACTCATCCTGAAACATTACGGATCCCATATACATGGAGATCATCCAAAGTGGTGTTTGTAAATTCAATGAGCGATCTTTTTCACGAGGATATTCCGCTTAGTTTTATAAAAAAGGTTTTTAAGGTTATGAACGATAACTCCCAGCATGTTTTCCAGGTATTAACCAAAAGAGCTGAGAGACTTTTGGAAGTTCATAAAGAACTGAATTGGTCACACAACATATGGATGGGTGTTTCTGTAGAAGATGAAAAAGTTGTTGACAGAATAGACTTTCTTCGCAAAACGGATGCAAGGGTCAAGTTTCTTTCATGTGAACCGCTAATAGGTCCGCTTGAGAATATGAACCTTAAAAATATTGACTGGGTAATAGTTGGCGGAGAAAGCGGTCATAATCCAAGACCCATGAAGGCAGATTGGGTTCTTGATATCCAGGAACAATGTACAAAAGCTAATGTAGCTTTCTTCTTTAAGCAATGGGGCGGCAGGAACAAAAAAGCCGCAGGCAGAACTCTTAATGATCAAACTTACGATGAAATGCCCAGGCAATATGAATTAACGGCAGAGAAATAGATCTGTTGAAAAAACCCTTTTGATATTTGAGCTTTGAAATTTGAAATTTATTTGATATGGCTTATACACAAACACAGGTTTTTGAGCCCATCGAGGTTATTTCGCATTTTCATAATTCCCGGGTGAACATACTTAAGTTCAAATGGAATAACCGCGTATACAAGGTCACCAAGGTAGCCAATATATGGCGGCTGCCGGATAATGAAGAGGGATTTAAAACACATTTTACCGTTGTATGTGATGATGCAGGTATATTGTGTGAACTTGCCTATTACCATAAATGCCTTAAATGGGAGCTTATACAGTATGACGGGCTTGACTGAATAAGCCCGGTTTTATACCCTGAATACCCTACCGTATATCCCCGATTTTCTAAATTGAAAAAAACATCAAAAAAGCGTATTTTAGCTTTTTGGTTTACCAAATTTCTGTAAAAAATGAAATGCTTGGATGAGGAAGTGGGCTAAATTCATTATTTACACTTTCAAGAATTGGTTTAAATATTAATTTAACTGAGGTAAAAATGACAAACAATCAAAAGTTGAAAGATTGGGTCGCGGAAATGGAGCAGTTATGCCAGCCGGATTCAGTTCATTGGTGTAACGGCTCTGAAGAAGAAAACAGAATGCTCATAGAACAGTGCGTAAAGAGCGGTCAGTTCACCCCCCTTAAAAAAAGAGAGAACAGCTACTGGGTCACATCTGATCCCGGTGATGTTGCAAGAGTAGAAGATAAAACCTTTATTTGCTCTCAGAAGAAAGAAGACGCCGGTCCTACAAATAACTGGATGGATCCCAACGAAATGAAATCCATACTTAAAGGTTTATTTGCAGGATGTATGAAAGGCAGAACGATGTATGTTATTCCTTTCAGCATGGGTCCGCTTGGCTCAAAGATATCACACATTGGTATCGAAATTACAGATTCACCCTACGTTGTTATCAACATGAGAATTATGACACGCATAGGGCAGAAAGTACTTGATGTACTTGGCAACGGTGAGTTTGTTCCAGCAATACACTCAGTTGGCTACCCGCTGGCTGACGGTAAAAAAGATATTCTGTGGCCGTGCAATACAACAAAGTATATTGTACATTTCCCTGAAGAAAAAGCTATTTGGTCATACGGCAGCGGTTACGGCGGAAATGCTCTTTTGGGAAAGAAATGTTTCGCACTAAGGATTGCTTCAGTGCTTGCACGTGAGCAGGGCTGGCTTGCTGAACATATGCTTATACTGGGAGTTACACCCCCCGGCGGCGAAAAGAAATATATCGCTGCTTCATTCCCAAGTGCATGCGGCAAAACAAATCTTGCAATGCTAACACCTTCGCTTCCCGGATGGAAGATTGAAACAGTGGGTGATGATATCGCATGGATGAAGATAGGTGAAGACGGCAGACTGTATGCTATAAATCCTGAAAACGGTTTCTTTGGTGTTGCACCGGGTACTTCTATGAAGACAAATGCCAATGCAATGCTATCGATGACAAAGAATTCAATTTTTACAAATGTTGCGCTGACTGATGACGGTGATGTATGGTGGGAAGGCATGACAGACGAAAAGCCTGCGCATTTAATTGACTGGCACAGGAACGACTGGACTCCCGAGAGCAAAGAGCTTTCATCTCATCCAAATTCACGTTTTACTGCACCTGCATCACAGTGTCCCGTAATTGATCCCGCATGGGAAGACCCCAAAGGTGTTCCTATTTCTGCATTCTTATTCGGCGGCAGAAGGGCATCATTTGTACCGTTGATCACTGAGGCTTATGACTGGAACCACGGTGTGTTCATGGGCTCATCATGCTCAAGTGAAATGACAGCAGCAGCAGCGGGTACTGTTGGCAAGCTTCGCCATGATCCGTTTGCGATGCTACCGTTCTGCGGTTATAACATGGGTGATTATTTTAATCACTGGATAAGCATGGGTAAGAATAATGATACATCTAAATTACCAAAAATATTCTATGTAAACTGGTTCCGTAAAGATGAGAACGGCAAGTTCATGTGGCCGGGTTATGGTGAAAATATCCGCGCTATTAAATGGGCTATTGACCGCGTTAACGGTACTGCTAAAGCCGTTGATGCTCCAATAGGCAGACTGCCTGAAGCAGGTGATTTTGATATATCAGGACTTGATATAACAAAGGAAACACTTGAAAAATTATTTACAGTTGATAAAGAACATGGTATTGATGAAATAAATGAGATGCGCGAATACTACAAGATATTTGGCGATAAACTGCCAAAAGAATTAAGCGCAGAAGCTGATAAAGCAGAAGCAAGATATAAGAATTCATAAGATTTAAAAGATTAGTTTGATTCGTCAAATTCGTCAGATTCATCAGATCTTAAAATTAAAGAGACTCGTGAAAACGGGTCTCTTTTTTTTGGGGAAGCTCAGGTAAATCTCTCACTTAAAACCACAAAGTAACAGGTAGGGAACATTAATGATCCTACTCAAAGCATAAAAAAAGCACAGACAGGAATGTCTGTGCCACTTATAAATAAGAATTTCACAAATAACCTAAAGGTCTTACAAATGTCTGTGCCGCTATCTTCTTACGTTTGACATTTCACGTTTAACATTTCACGTTTAACGTTATTATTTCTTCGCCAGCAGGTCTCTTATTTCAGTTAGTAATATTTCTTCTTTGGTTGGTGGTGCAGGCGGGGGAGCTTCTTCTTTACGTTTCATGGCATTAAATGCTTTCACGAAAACAAAAATTGCAGCCGCGATAATTACAAAATCAATTCCGGTCTGTATAAAATTACCATAATTTATTGAAACAGCTTCAATAGCTTTCCCGGTGGGATCAGTTGATGCCTGCTTGAGGATTATTTTTAATGATGTGAAATTCATACCGCCAAGCAGCACTCCAATTGGAGGCATAATGATATCATCTACAATTGATGAAACTATTTTGCCGAATGCAGCACCGATAATGACACCAACAGCAAGATCAACTACATTGCCTCGTGAAATAAATTCTTTGAATTCTTTAAAAAGTCCCATAAACTGCCTCCATTTTGGTTAATTTCAACAAATTTAACACTTTTTTATTTAATTTATCAATCTGTTTTATAGCTATAGATTTATTTTAAAATATGTATTAATATGCATTAGTATGGAAAAAGAAGCTCTTTACATGACACAGGATCCGGAAGCAGAAATTGAATCCTTAAAAAAGAAGATCCGCGATCTTGAAAAACAACTGGAGACCTACGACTTTTCTCTCTACAGCTATCCCCAGGTAGTAATGAATGCGCCTGTTGCTTTTACTCGTGTACTGCAGGATACCCAGGGCTATGCTCTGGCTAATAATGAATTCACAAGGCAGTCTGGTTACACACGTGAGGAGTTCAATTCCTTAAAAGATGAAGAGATACTTTCCAGTATTCACAAAGATGACCTGGACGGATTTTTAAAGGCGCACGGTAAGTGGTGCGATAACAACTTCAAGGATACCTTCCGCTACATGTACCGTATAATTAACCGTGAAGGCAAAACACTTTGGCTTGATGTATATTATTATGCAGAGCTTGATGAGAACGGAACACCTTATGCAATTGACCAGATACATGTTGATATCACTGACAGGGTTAATGCCGAGAAGCTTCTTCGTGAAAGTGAAGATATGTACAGAAGCTTAACTGAATCAGTACCCGCAGCTATATTTATATATGCTGATAATAAATTTATATACGGAAACGAGTATTCAGCAAAAATTACAGGTTATGATGTAAATGATATGATGGGAAAGAATTTCTGGGAAATTGTGCATCCTGAGTACAGGGAAATTGTAAGGCAAAGAGGTGCACAAAGGCAGAAAGGCGAGGCTGTACCCACCCGGTATGAGCTGAAGATACTGGATAAAAAAGGGGGGGAGAAGTGGCTGGATTACAGCGGAACACCGATAAATTTCCAGGGTAAACCTGCAGTGCTTGGTATAGCATATGATATTACGGAATTAAAACGCACTCAGCAGGCTTTAATTGATAGCGAGCTTAAATACCGTACATTAATAGAGAACATGAGTGAGGTTATTCTGTATGTTGATAATGAAGACAGGATAATTTTTGTGAACGATAATGCATTTGATATGTTCGGCTATACAAAAAAAGAGCTTATTGGAGTGATAGCTAATGAGCTTTTAGTTGATGAAGAGTATAAAGATTTTATCAAAGACCGCAATAAACTGCGCAGGCATGGTTTTACCGATAAGTATGAAGTGAAGATGAAAAAGAAAACCGGGGAAGTAATATGGGTTGAAATATCCAGCGCTCCTTTAAAAGATACCTCGGGTAATATCCTTGGTTCAATTGGTATTCATAGTGATGTGACAGACAGGAAAAAATATGAAAATGCAATTGAGTCATCATTAAAGCAGAAGGAAATGCTGCTTAAGGAAATTCATCACAGGGTAAAAAATAACCTACAGATAGTATCAAGCCTTATCAAGCTGCAATCCTCACATGTAAAGGATAAGGAAATACACAGCATGTTTGCTGAAAGCCAGAACAGGATAAGGACAATGGCTTTGATCCATGAAAAGCTTTACCGCTCAAGCGATATATCAGTAATTGAATTTTACGATTACATCAAGAACCTGGTTGATAATCTTTATACAACTTATGGTATAAGTATTGATAGAGTTAAACCTGTATTTGAATTCCGCAGTATATATCTTGATATTGATACTGCAATACCCTGCGGCCTGATAATTAATGAGCTTGTGAGCAATTGTTTAAAATATGCATTCCCTGACCTGATAAAAGGAACCATATCTATCAATTTAACTGAAACCGGAGGCGGAGATTATGTAATGTCTATAACAGATACCGGTGTTGGTATACCTGATGATATTGACTTCAAAAATTCAACCTCTCTTGGTTTAAAGCTTGTCAAAATACTATCTGAGCAGCTGGGAGGAAAAGTTGAGCTTTTACGCGGTAACGGCACGGAATTCAGAATATCGTTCAAACAGGCAAATTATCTTCACAGAACCTAAATTTACAGAAAACAGCAATATTGTGCTGAAATCCCTTAAAATACTACACAATGTAAAATCAAACTCATTGCAAATCTATCAATTAAAGCGTAATTTTAGCCATAGGAAACTAATTTCTTATCTAAACGGTTGAAATTAGTAAATAAACATAATATTAAAATATATGGATAGTAATTTCTCAAACAGAGTTCAGGATGTAATAAGGTTAAGCAGAGAAGAAGCAATTCGCCTCGGGCATGATTACATTGGTACTGAACATCTTCTTCTCGGTATCATCCGTGAAGGAGAGGGGATTGCCATTAAGATCTTCAGGAATCTTGGAAAAGATATCGGAAAGATAAAGAAAACAATTGAAGATACCGTAAGGCAATCAGGTGCAACTCTTACAGTGGGCAACATTCCGCTGACAAAGCAAGCTGAAAAGGTTTTAAAAATAACATATCTTGAAGCCAAAATATTCAAGTCTGATGTAATAGGTACAGAGCACCTTCTGCTTTCTATTTTAAGGGAAGATGACAACTTAGCCTCACAGATACTTCAGCAGTTTGGCATAACATATGAAGTTGTT
>CAZOAP010000188.1:0-7106 GCA_964577645.1 uncultured Ignavibacteriales bacterium | reverse complement strand
TACAACTAACGACGCATCAAAGCTTACAAAAGGTAAGATTCAGTATTCAGCAATGTGCTATGAAGATGGCGGTGTTGTGGATGATCTGCTTGTTTATTGTTATGGTGATTATTTCATGCTCGTTGTAAACGCTTCCAATATTGAAAAAGATTTCAACTGGCTTTCATCAAATAAAGCAGGATTCAATGTTGAGCTTACCAATCGCAGTGATGATTTTTCTCTTCTGGCCGTACAGGGTAAAAATGCAATTGCTGTACTTAAAAAACTGACAGATACTGATCTTGAAGCGATGAAATATTATACCTTCACTGAAGGTAAAATTGCAGGTGTGGATGCGATCATTTCAAGAACCGGTTATACAGGAGAATCTGTAGGATTTGAGATTTATATTCCCTCTGATAAAACAACATCAGAGAAGGTTTGGAATGAGATATTTAAAGCAGGCGAAGTATATAATATAAAGCCTATCGGTCTTGGAGCCAGGGATACTTTAAGGCTTGAAGCTGGTTATTGTTTATATGGGAATGATATTGATAAAACAACCAACACTATAGAAGCAGGTCTTGGCTGGATTACAAAGCCTAAAAAAGGTGAATTTAACGGCAAATCCAAAGTAGATTCAGAACTGGCAAACGGTTCTGCAAGAAAGCTTGCCGGTTTTATTGTAAACGGTAGATTGGCAGCAAGGCATGGTTATGAAATTTATGATAATGATAACAAAATTGGACATGTAACAAGCGGTAGTATTTCGCCGTGTCTTAACAAAAATATCGGGCTTGGTTATGTTGAAACAAAATACTCAGCCCCGGGAACAAAAATTAAAATTAAGGTCAGAAATGATTTCGTAGAAGCTGAAATTGTTAAAATACCATTTGTAGGAAAAGATTAACCAGTAAATAATTAATGGAAATAGTAGGTCAAACAGAAATGGAAGCAAAACCCCTTAAGATAAGCTTATACTTTGCGCATAATTATGTTGAATCTGAGCTTGTTTTAAAAGATAAAAATGTTGTCGTGATTGATGTTCTCAGAACATCAACCACTATGGTTACCGGTTTAAATAACGGGGCTAAGGAAATAATTCCGACAGATAGTATTGCATCAGCAGGTATGATTGGCCGGAATTCACTCGGCCAGTCATTGCTCTGCGGTGAGAAACACGGAAAAATAATCGAAGGATTTAATCTAGGTAATTCTATCAAAGAGTACCGGGAAGAGAATGTAAAAAATAAAATTCTTGTTTTTCACAGTACAAACGGGACACCATCACTGATAAAATCAAAGTTTTCAAGAAATTGTGTTGTTCTTGGCTTTGTTAATATGGAGCGCGTTGTTCAGTACCTTCATGAATTAAATGAAGATTTTATTATACTGTGCGCCGGTAAAGACGGGGAATTTTCACTGGAAGATACTGTTTGTGCGGGAATGCTTGTAAGCAAACTTAAGAAACTTGCAGGCCGTGGTAAATATACACTCACTGATTCATCCCGCGGCGCTTCAAAACTTTTTTCAGCTTATAAAAATGATATTTTGAAGATGCTTCATGATTCTGAACACGGAAAATACCTGATCTCAATAGGTTTTGAAGATGATCTTGTTGAATGTGCACAGGTTGATAAATATAATATGCTGCCTGTGTTAAGAAGCGGTGTTATAAAATCTATAGAAGCATTTGCTTCTGACCCTAAACTAACAATGAAAAAGGTTTCTCAAAAGAACGCCGGTTAAATTCAGTTTTTTAAGAGAAAATATTTTTTAATTCATTAATATTTATATAACAGGTAACGTACTATCAGCAGGATGAAGGATAAAAAAAGCCCTTCCCGGAGAGAACCAAGAGGAAACTCAAAGAGCTCCGGCAGGAAATTTGAGGAGGGCTTGCCGATATCGAACAAAAAGCAGATCCTTGGCTTTTTCCTTATACTATTCAGCGTACTCATTATTTTAAGCATTGTATCATTTTCAGCAGCTGATGAATCCAGGCTTGAATCGATAAGTATTTCAGAGTTATTCAAAAAAGAAAATCAAACCTCCAACTTTATTTCTTCCAACTGGCTTGGAATTATAGGTGTTGTAATTTCAGGATTCTTTGTCCGCGGCGGCTTTGGGTATTTCTCACTTATTATCCCAGCATTACTAATAGTTTTTGGTGTTCAGATGATGCGAAAGAAAAGCCTTTTCGGAATGCTGCAGCTTTCTGTTTACCTTTTATTCCTAATGATATTTACTTCTGCATTATTCGGTATGTTCAGAACCACGTTAGGTGTTGATAAAATACCGTATTCCTTTGTTGGCACAAGCGGTGAATACTTCTCATCAATTTTCTATTTAATGCTGGGTTCACTGGGCAGTTATATCCTGCTTTTCGGACTGGTTGCAGCATTTTTGTTTTTACTGGTTGATAGAGATATAGCAAAATCCTTTGCCCGTTTGAAGATGCTTATTGAATCTTTCCGGGAAAAATTCCGCTCTTCAATGGAAGAAATGAAGGAAAAGCGCGAAGAGGAAAAAAACAGGGAATCAAAACGGGAAGTTATTCGTACAGAGCGTGAAAAAATTGCCAGGAAAAAAACAACGGGTAAACCACAAGAGGATGACTTAGAGGAAGAACATGTAATTAAGGATACCAAGATAAACCGGCCGGTTGATAATGAAATGATAATTGAAGAAAAACCGAAAGTAAAGACTGAAAAAATTAAAGAGATCCCGCTTGAAGCAGAAGAAAAAATTATAGAAAATCCTTTAGATGCTGTTATACCTCCCCCGGTAAAAGTCTCAAATAAACGACCGGAAATTGGTGATATTGTTCCCGATGATATTAATGAAGAAGAAACTATCTTCCCTGTAGAAACACTTGATGATTACAAATTGCCTTCATTAGACCTGCTTGAAGAACCTCTAAAAGAAGAACTGGATGTTATTTCGGATGATGAATTAAAGGAAAACGGTAAGTTACTGCAGGCGAAATTGCTGAATTTTGGGGTCAGGATTGAAAAAGTTATTGCAACTCCCGGTCCGGTTGTAACTTTATATGAGCTTGTACCCGCTGAAGATGTGAAGCTTAGCAGGATTGAAAGCCTGCAGGATGATATAGCACTGGCTATGAAAGCAAAAGGGATAAGAATGATCATTCCTATTCCGGGTAAAGGTACAGTTGGTGTTGAAATTCCGAACCACAAAGCAGAAACTGTTAAAATCAGAAGTATTGTAGGTTCAAAAAAGTTTGCAGAATCAAATATGGTTCTTCCGATTGCTCTTGGCAAAACAATTTCCGGTGATGTATATATTGACGATCTGACAAAAATGCCGCATTTATTGGTAGCAGGCTCGACAGGTTCAGGTAAAAGTGTAGGTATCAATACTATTATCACAAGCCTGTTATATAAAATGCACCCAACAGATCTGAAATTTATTCTAATTGATCCCAAAAAGATAGAACTGAACCTGTACGAAAAGTTAAAGAACCATTACCTGGCATTTTCAAAAGATTACAGTGAAAAAATAATCACAATACCCCAAAACGCTGTTTTGGCTTTAAAAGGCCTGGAAATTGAGATGGAAAAGCGCTATGAAAGGCTTGCTAACGCTACTGTAAGGAATGTTGCTGATTATAATAAAAAGTTCAAAGAAGGCAGGTTGAAAGATGATGAGAATATTAAACACGGAAAGATGCCTTATATAATTGTTATTATTGATGAGCTTGCTGACCTGATGATAACTGCATCAAAAGAAGTTGAAGAACCGATTGCAAGACTTGCACAGCTTGCCCGTGCTGTAGGTATTCATTTAATTCTGGCTACTCAAAGACCCAGTGTAGATGTTATTACCGGTGTTATTAAAGCAAACTTTCCTGCAAGAATAGCTTTCCTTGTAAATTCAAAAGTTGATTCCAGAACAATTCTTGATATGAATGGTGCTGAGCAATTGCTCGGTAAAGGTGATATGCTTTATACGCCACCGGGTGTAGGCAAGCCTATCAGGATACAAAGTCCGTTTATCAGCGGTGAAGAAGTAGAAAAAGTTGCTGAGTTCGTTGGTTCACAAAAAGGTTTTTCAAGGAATTATGAAATTCCTTCAATAAACCAAAAGAAGAAAAAAGCTTATGAAGAAAGCTATGACAGGGATGACCTTTTTGAAGAAGCTGCAAGAATTATAGTACGCTATCAGCAGGGTTCAGTATCACTTTTACAAAGGAAACTGAAAATAGGATATGCCCGTGCTGCAAGAATAGTTGACGAGCTAGAAAATGCCAATGTTGTAGGTCCGTTTGATGGTTCTAAAGCCCGAGAGGTACTTGTAGAAACAGAAGCTCAGCTTGAACAATTGATATAAATTTTTCAGTTTTTAAAGGCATATAGAAGCAACCTTTTGAGCCCTTAAAACATCTAATAATAATATAATTCCGCATTAAATAAAAATTAACCCATTAATTTAAATTTGTATTTATGAAAATCCGGCTTACCACAATTTTCGCTCTCTTAATCTTTTGTTTTTGCAGTGTTTATTCTCAACAGGGAATAATAAAAGGTAAAGTCAGTGATCTAAAAACTCAGGTACCAATTGAGGCAGATATTAAGCTATATGCACAAAAAGATAGTGTGTTGATAAAAGGCACTAAATGTGATACCAATGGTATTTTTATTATTGATGGACTAAATAGCGGAATATATAAACTTGAAGTAAGCTATATTGACTATGCAAATGTATTAATTGATAATATCAGTTTGATATCCGGAAATACTGTAACTCTTGATACTATAAAGTTAAATGGACAAAATATATCAACTGATGAAATACTGGTTCAGGAAAGCAAGGGATTGATCCAGTTCAGTGCTGATAAAAAAATATTTAATGTAAGTGAATCAGAATTGACCAAAGGCGGTACTGCCATTGATGTGTTGAAAAAAGTGCCAATGGTTGATGTTGATATTAATGATAATGTAAGCCTGCGAGGCAGCCAGAATGTTAAGATATTAATAGATGATAAGCCGTCCAGGTTTGTAAGTTTAAAGCAAATTCCTGCAGATGCTATTGAAAGAGTTGAATTAATAACAAATCCCCCTGCAAAATATGAATCTGAAGGTGTAACGGGCCTGATTAATATTGTAATGAAAAAATCCAATAAAGTCGGATTCACAGGAAGCCTGAATGCGGGCAGTAATTATACAGATAAGCTTGCCGGATGGGGAGGCCTTGATCTTAACCTGAAAAAAACGCCATGGACATATTTCAGCAATATTTATTCAGGTTCATGGCAAAATAAATTTTCGTCATCAGGCACAACAGATTACTTCTCACCTGTATCAACCCTGAAAGCAGATGGTTCCGGCAGGAATCATGGCTATTGGGTCTGGGGACAGGGTGGCGTTGAGTATGAAATAGCATCAGGCAAAACAGTTGGTCTTGAGCTAAGCTTAGCTACTGGTGAATGGTTTAATAATGAATTTTCAACAAGTAATACATATAATGCTTCAAATGTACTAAGTTCATTTTTTACCCAGGATAATGACAGGAACGGTTTATGGCAGAACATGACAGCCAGCCTTTATTTTAATAATAAATTTGGAACCGAAGGAAGGGAAATTTCAGGTGATCTGACATTAAGCCGGAACAGAAATGATAATGAATTTTCTTTCCTTAAAAAAGACTACGATTCATTAAGTATCCCAACTACTTTATTTCCTTTAGATCAGCGTGACACGACAAAAAATAAATCCTATAACCTGAATGCACAATTAGATTATGTACACCCCATTTCAAAGGTCTCAAAAATTGAGGGTGGATATAAAGGAACATTCAGGCAGAATGATAATAATTTTGATTCAGATACACTTGATTACTCAACGAACAACTATCTTGTAAACGAAAGTATATCAAACCGGTTTAAGCTGAATGAGTACATTAATGCCGCATATTTAATGTTTTCAAGCTCAATAAAGGATTTCAGCTATAAATTCGGGTTAAGATTGGAACAGACCAATACCAAAGGTGAGCTTGTTACTACTTCTGAAACTTTTAAACAGAATTATTTTGATATTTTCCCTACAATCAATCTTTCACAAAAAGTTGGCAAGGGGCATCAGATCCAGTTAAGCTACAGCAGAAGAATTACAAGGCCGAATATTTGGAGATTAAATCCTTTTGTGAACAAATATAATCCAAAGTTTATTTATAAAGGAAACCCTGAGCTTAAACCTGAATACACTGATTCATATGAACTGAGCTTAATGCTTTATACACCCGTAATTACTGTTACACCATTAGCTTTTTTCAGGCAAAATCATGATGTCATATCAAATTACAGCTATCTTGTTGATAGTAATGTTTCACTCACAACATACAGAAATGCAGCAGGCTCGAAAGCATACGGGATGGATCTTTTATTAAGCTCAAGAGCGTTAAGCTGGGTGAACCTGAATGCAACTTTTAGCTTCTATAAAACAAAATTTGATTCTGACCCTAATTTGACAGCGTATGCCGGTGAAGAAGGATTTTCATGGAAAGGTAATGTAAGAGCAAGCTTCACTTTAAAATATTTTAATCTGGAGTTCTTTTATAACTACACGGGTAAAAAAGTTAATGTTCAGGGTAATGATATACCAAATTCAAGTTTTGATGTTTCATTAAGCAAAACATTAATGAATGATAAGCTCACTCTAAGTTTAAGGGTTAGTGATCTCTTTGATACTTCAGAGTGGGGCCAGGATATAAATGCTACAGATTACAGGTCAAAAATAAGGAATGACTGGAGCTCAAGGAATTTTGGTCTTAATTTATCATTCAGGTTCGGGAATACAGATGAATATTTTATGAAAAACAAGAAGACCAAACAAAACACTAACGAAGGCTCTGATTCTCAGGATAGTAACCAGGGCAGATAAAAACAGTTTTTATTACATTTTTTAAGGGAAAGTATATACTTTTCCCTTATTTTTTTGCGAACGTCAAAACAATTTTCACTGTTTATTACATTAAATAAGTGTAAATTTGCATAATAATAAAATTCAGGAGCAAAAATGATCAAATTACTTCTGGCAAAATTCTTAATTTTAGCCATTTTTTTAACAAATTACCCGGTTTTTTCTCAGGATGATATCACAGCACAG
>CAZOAP010000187.1:1256-7118 GCA_964577645.1 uncultured Ignavibacteriales bacterium | reverse complement strand
GGAATGTTTGAAGAAATAAGATATTTTTCAAAAGGTAAAACCGCAGATGTTCATGATACAAAGTTCGGCAAACTGGGTGTACTTGTTTGCGAGGACCTTTGGCACATGTCACTGCCGTTACTGCAGGCATTAAAAGGCGCAAAAGTGATAATCGGCATCGCAGTATCACCTACAAGGCTTGCGCTGAATTCAAAGAGTAAAATACTTAAGAATTATGAAATTAATTCTGAGCAGCATAAGGCATATGCCCGGCTGCTTTCTGTTTACCTGGTTTTCTGCAACAGGGTGGGATATGAAGACGGTGTGAATTTCTGGGGTGGAAGCGAAATAGTTGATCCGTTTGGCACGGTTGATAAAGTCGCAAAGTTCTTTGATGAAGATATGATAACATCTGAGATAAATATGAGTACAGTTAAACGCGCGCGCCAGCTTGCAAGACATTTCCTTGATGAGGATGTAAACTTTTTAAGAAATGAAGTTAAACTGCTGCATGATGAACTAAGTAAGATCTGATATCTGTTATTTTCTATTTAACCAGTATCTGATTAATGCTTCACCGTATTGCTTTGATGTTACTGAAGTTTCCTGTTCAATTAATGAGCTTAATTGATGCTTTATCTGTTTAATATTGTTATTCTTTTTTATCACCTTTAAAAGCTCTCCTGCAATGTGAAACTCCTTTTGTTTAGTTTGTTCATTTTTAAAGGTTTTAATAAAAAACCTTTGTATGGATTGAGCCAGGTATTCTGCAGTTTCAAATTTATCGGTTTCCGCTAATAACAGTATCTGCAGAAGCTTAAGCTCTATAAGTATGTCAGTATCCAGGAATTCAGGATTATAACCGTTTACAGTATTAATTTTAGCGAATGCAGCGTCATATTCACCGTTAAGGAATAATGCCTGTGCAGAAAGAACCAGGCTTTCTGCTTTTTCATTTACAGTCAGTACTTTATCATATTTTTTAATAATTTCAGAAAGCTCAAAAGCACAACTGGAAGCATGTTTGAACATTCCCTTTTTAAGAAACATACCTGTCTCCTGTCGAAAGGTACCAATATTAATAAGCAATAAAGTATTTTGAGCAATAGTACGTGAGTTCTTTTTGGAAATATTCCTGAGTTTGGTTATGCATTCTTCGGTTTCTTCCAGGTAACCGAGCGATAAGCAAATGTTTGTAAAATTGTACAATGAAATAACATAATTTGTAACATTTTCATCCCTGAATATTGAATTACTTTCAAGTGTTTCTATCATTTTTTTTCTTAATATGTATACATTATGATCATGCCCCTGCAAAGAATTCAGCGATGCAGTTATTTCAAGCAGGGTGATCTTTGAAGCCAAAGTTATAGCATTATTTTCATTTTTTATTAACGGGTCTTCAAGGAATTGTTTTATTTCTGTTTTGATCTCCTTACTCTTTTTATTTCCTGAGCTTCTTACAAAAGAATTGAATTTGAAAGAAAGCATTCTGTACCTGCTGATATTACCAATGCATTTGAGTATGCGGTCCTCCTCAATACTCAAGTTATCCAGAATGGATTCTTTGTGACCTTTAACTGCACCTTCTATAACAAGGTTCTTTTCCCATTTCAGGATTTCAAGCAGGCGGTGATAATTTTCTGTTTGTATGGAAAGCTTTTTGGCCTTCTTAAGAATTTCATAAGCCTTTCGGAACAGTGTTTTTTCATAGAGAATTTTTATACTCAATATCCTGTTCCTCAGAACATCTTCCAAACTGTTATTATATTGCGAAATGCAAAGGCTCTTAAGAATAAGCTCGAATAAATAATTTTTAGTTACATAAAAGGTATTTTTATTATTGTACCTTAATTTATGAATCAAAAGCATATCATCATGTGAGTTTACAGTATTCTTTTCAATCATATCAAATAAAAGCAGATATTTCGGCTCTTCCCCTGAACTTTCTGCAAATTGCCTGAACCTATTTTTTTCTCCCCGCTTAAGCGATTTAATCAATAAATATATCCCATCAGCATTTCTCATTTTAACCTAATTTAAATTCACAAATTATATAAATATAGTATAATTTTTACATAAATATGATATAATTTAAATATATCTACCTAATTTATTCTATATATTGATTTTTAATTTTACTGCTTATGATTTAGTTTTGTTGCAATAAAATTATAGTAAAATGAAAAGCATACATATAGTTCTTTTGGTTTTGATATCAGCAATTAATATTTTTGCCGATAATCCTGAATTTATTACTTTTACAACATCCAATTCCATATTGCGCAGCAATTACATTATTTCTCTGGCTAAAGAAACAGATAATACAATTTGGGCAGGTACTTTCAGCCATGAGGTTACAGGTTTGGGTGGTACTATCAGGATCTCCGGAAATTCATGGAGCCTGTTCGATACATCAAATTCAGGCATAAAGAATAACTCGGCAATATCAATTGTAGTAGATAACAATAATAACAAATGGTTTGGCTGTGCCCTTAAGCTTGATGGATTTACCGGGGTAGTACTTGATAGCGGCGGATTCAGCCGCTTTAACGGCACTGTTTGGACTAACTGGCAAACTAATTTTTTCTGGTCAGATAACATACAGGACCTTTCAGTTGACAGGAGCAATAATAATATCTGGTCAGCAATAGGAACATTTTATTTAATGGGAAACCCGGTTCACGGAAATATAGCAATGTTCAACGGTTCAAACTGGACCTTTTTTACAAGGTCATTTTTCGGGCTGCCAAATAATAACTCATTCAGGAGCATTCTTGTTGATAATAACGGAATTAAATGGATCGGAACTATTAACAACGGGTTAATAAGATTTGACGGATCTAGCTTCACAATTTTCAATAATACTAATTCACAAATCCCTTCAAATAATATTTATGATCTTGAATTGGCCCCTGACGGAAAAATTTGGGTTGGAACGGATTTTGGACTGGGAAGATTCGACGGGACTAACTGGACAGTTTACCGGACAACTAATTCCGGTATAAGCTATAACCTTGTAACTGAAATTGCCATAGAAAATAATAATACTATTTGGGTTGGGACACTGAACAGCTTAATGAAATTTGACGGTAACAACAGCTGGGTAAAATTTGATACTGCAAATTCAGATATACCAGGCGGTGTTGTTGATCAGATACTGGTTGATAACCTTGGAAATAAATGGCTGGGTACAAGGGATTTCCAGGTTGGCAAAGGGCTGACAGTTTTTAAAGAAGGCGGTGTAGTTGGGATAAATGAAAAAAATACAGAGCTGCCGCAGGATTTTGTTTTAAAACAAAATTATCCAAATCCTTTTAATCCCTCTACTGTTATTGAATTTGAAATCTCAGAAGAAAATTTTACCGAACTAAAAATATTTGATATGCTGGGAAAGGAAATTTCGGTCATTGTAAGCTCTAAGCTGAACCATGGCAGGTACTCATATAATTGGAATGCCGGGTCACTGCCTGCCGGTGTTTACTTTTGCCGGCTTAACAGCGGAAGTTATTCTGATACTAAAAAAATGGTGTTGGTAAAATAACAAGCTGTTATTTACTACTGAACAAGAATTTAAAAGTTTATAATACCTTTTTCAAAAAACCTGCAGTAAAAGAATTTTTGTTCTTTGCTATTTCTTCGGGAGTACCTTTTGCAACAACCTCACCGCCTTTATTGCCGCTATCGGGACCGATATCAATAATATAATCAGCACACTTTATCACTTCCAGATTATGCTCAACTACTACAACGGAATTACCTTTTGCAATAAGCTCATTAAAGCACTTAAGCAGCTTGGATATATCATATAAATGAAGGCCAGTTGTAGGTTCATCAAAAATAAACAGTGTCTTCTCCCCTGCTGTCTGGAATGAAAGATGGTATGCCAGCTTTATTCTCTGTGCTTCGCCGCCAGAGAGTGTTGTTGCAGATTGCCCAAGCCTTAAATAACCCAGCCCAACTTCATCAAGAATTTTAAGCTTTGAAGTTATCCTGGGAAATTCCTTAAAGAAGACGATTGCTTCGGTAATGCTTAAACCCAATACATCGCTTATGTTCTTTCCTTTATACTCTGCTTCAAGAATTTCGCTTTTATATCTCTTGCCTTTACATACATCACACTCAAGATAAATATCAGCCATGAACTGCATAGCAATTTTGATAACACCTGAACCTTCACAAGTCTCGCATCTTCCGCCTGGCACATTGAAGGAAAAATTCCCGGCTGAAAATCCACGGAGCTTTGATGCAGGCAGGTTGCCGAAAACATCACGGATGAGATCGAAAATCTTCATATAAGTGACAGGATTTGAGCGCGGTGATCTGCCAATTGGTGTCTGGTCAACAAGCTCAATTGCATTTAGATGCTGGTGACCGAGAATTTCGCGATACTGCCCGATCTTTTCATTGTAAATTCCTTCAAGTCTTTTCTTTATTGCACCATATAATATATCGCTTATCAGAGTTGATTTACCTGAACCGCTTACACCGGTAATGCAAACAAATATTCCGAGCGGTATATCAACATTAAGATCCTTTAAATTATTTTCAGATGCCCCCCGAATTGATATTACGTGACCGTTCACCGCTCTTCTTCTGGCGGGAAGATCAATTTTCATTTTACCTGTCAAGTACTTTGCGGTCATGGAATCTTTTGATTTGGCAATATCTTTAATATCACCTGCATAAACAACTTCCCCGCCAAACTCACCAGCTTTTGGGCCAATATCGATCATAATCACTGGCATTTATCATATCCGGGTCATGTTCAACTACAATTACAGAATTCCCGATATCACGCAATGATTTTAAAATCCTTATAAGCCTGTCATTATCCCGTGGGTGCAATCCCACGCTTGGCTCATCCAGTACATAGATCGAGCCGACAAGAGATGAACCGAGCGATGTTGCAAGGTTTATTCTCTGGCTTTCGCCGCCTGAAAGAGTACTTGTAAGTCTGTCAAGAGTTAAATAGCCCAAACCTACTTCATATAAATATTTTAATCGGTTCTGAATTTCTTCAAGTATCCTGCCTGCAATAGCCTGGTCAGTTTTGCCAAGCTTAACCCCGTTAAAGAAGAAATAAAGCTCTTCAATATTGCTTTGAACAAGATCTTTGATAGTTTTGCCTTCAAACTTTACGTACAAAGCTTCTTTTCGCAGCCTTGAGCCTTCACACTCAGTACACTTTGTATATGCACGGTAGCGGCTAAGTAACACACGGTAATGAATTTTATATGCAGCCTCACGTTCAACCATCCTGAAGAACTTGTTTACACCAATGTATTCACCCATTCCCTTATAAACTTTTTCAACCTCTTCTTTGGTAAGATCCTTGAACGGCACATGAACCCGCAGGTTATTTTTCTTGCCTTCAAACAACAGGTCACTTAAATGCTTGCTGTGTTTTGGCGTTGAAAAGGGATGTATTGCATTCTGAAAAATTGATTTATTTTTATCAGGCACTACAAGGTTCTCATCAATATCTATTGTTTCACCGAATCCCTGGCATTTGGGGCATGCACCTATCGGGTTATTGAAGGATAACATCAGCGGTTCAGGCTCTTCAAACCTGATACCGTCTGCTTCAAGATGCATATTGAAAGGTGTGATTTTAAATTTTCCTTCGCAGTCTTCAGTCATTATGAATAAATAACCGTCACCTTCAACATAGGCCTGTTCAAGTGAGCCGGCTATACGCTGCACCTGTTCTTCGTCTGATTTATTTAAAGCAAGCCTATCGGCAACAATTTTTATTTCGCTTGGTTTTATTTTCTTAGGGTCATACCCCTGGTTAAGGTCAATTATAGTTTTACCGTCAAATATCCTGATAAATCCTTTTTGAACCAGGTTTTCAAGCTCCGGCTTTACTGTTTTCTGTTT
>CAZOAP010000187.1:0-1246 GCA_964577645.1 uncultured Ignavibacteriales bacterium | reverse complement strand
AGCCTGGTTTTATCCTGAATTGTATTAATGAAATTCAGGATATCTTCAATGGTATCACGCTTCACTTCTTTGCCTGATACCGGGCTGAAAGTTTTTCCTGCCCTTGAAAATAACAACCTCAGGTAATCGTATATTTCAGTTGATGTGCCTACCGTACTTCTTGGATTACGTGTAGTGGTCTTTACTTCAATTGCCATTGAAGGTGCTAAACCGGTAATGGAATCAACATCGGGTTTGTTTATTCTTTCAAGGAACTGCCTTGCATAAGATGACATGCTTTCAATATACCTGCGCTGACCCTCAGCATATATAGTATCAAAAACGAGCGATGTCTTGCCTGAGCCACTGAGTCCAGTTACAACCACAAATTTATTGTGAGGAATATCAACACTGATGTTCTTAAGATTATTAACGCGCGCTCCCCTGACGGAAATATGATCTACTTTAGAGGCTAAGCCGGCTTTTTCAGTATTAGCTTTAGCTAACTGACCCTTAGTTTTCTTTACGGTCTTTGTTTTAAGAGTTTTCGTCTTTTCTTTGGTATCGGATTTTATTACTGCTTTTCTTGGCATTCAGAAATGGTTTAACTGCAAATTTCGCTATTTATTAGAATATAAAAAATGAAGAAAACGTGGGTGTTTACCGCAGCAATTAATGACTTATAAATAAATCCATGTAAACACTTTATTTGAATTTTCTAAAAAACGGTAAAATACATTAATAATTAAGGTAAATTGGGCAATAAAATATTAATAATTTAAATAACTGATATAAATCATTCCGATGTGGAAAAAAATATACTATTTTTACATAATAAATCAGGGAAATTTATGATTTCCCGTGTGCCTTGAAAATTAATTGACAAAAGGCTATATTAGTAGCTAAATTCTAAAAATATTTTAATGAGCAAAAAAGCACACAAGTATTACGAAACGACTTTTATAGTTGACTCGATCTTCGAAGACGAAAGAGTTGATTCAATAGTCAACAAATATGTGAACTTCTTCAAGAAAAATGAAGGAGAAGTAATTAAATCAGAAAAATGGGGCAGAAGGAAACTGGCTTATCCGATTAAGAAAAGGGTAACCGGTTCTTATGTATCCATTGAATTTACAGCTGATCCATCCATAATTGCAAAGCTCGAAAGAGCATATCACCTGGATGATGATATTCTCAGGTTTTTGACGGTAACTTTCGACAAAAAAACCCTCGAAACAACGACCATTTTGATGTTTTTGTCCAAATC
>CAZOAP010000186.1:0-7166 GCA_964577645.1 uncultured Ignavibacteriales bacterium | reverse complement strand
TGATGCAAAAATTATTTTTACTTATATCTCTATATATTAAAACAGATATTATTATATAAAAATTACCCGGCAATCAGAACAGCCAGCTGTTTGCCTGCATATACTGCTGCTATACACAGTATTAAATTCAGTGCCAGGTTTAAAGCAAAGAACACCAGCTGGTTAAGCTCCATCAGCCTGAAAGATTCATAAGCAAAAGATGACATTGTGGTGAATCCGCCAAGTATGCCTATAGTAATAAAATCACGTATTTCAGGTGAAATGGATCTGCCAAGGGAAATTGAGTATACTATAAAGCCAAGAATAAAGCTGCCAAGAATATTTACAACCAGGGTTCCCAGGGGAAAAGCCGGGAGAAGGTTATTCATATAACGGGATACAAGGAACCTGGAAACAGCACCTATAAATCCCCCAACACCTATGTATAATATCTGAAGCATTATGTTTTAAAAATATAAATATAAGTAAGAATATTAAAGGTAGAAGATATTATTTCAATTTTTTTCTCAGAATCCCGTAATATAAATATTTAAATTTTTGAGCAGGGATAAATATTGCAATTTCACCTGATAAATATCATTTGAAAGAGCTTGATGATGGCTTATTTTTGATATGAAAGGGGGGCTTTAACTATGTACCTTCTTCATAAAATTGACTCGTGGTCAGAAAAACATCACCCGCTCTGGCTTGATTTCTTCCGCGCTTTGCTTGGGATTATTCTTATCTGGCAGGCACTTTATTTTATATCAAACAAAAAAGCTGTAATTGAAATTGTTCAGCTGTATGGTTTTGGTTTTTATACAATGTCAGCTGCACATGCAATTATTGGGATTCACCTGGTTGGAGGATTGCTTATACTCAGCGGTTTACTGACACGTTTTGCAGCCTTGATGCAGCTGCCGGTATTGATTTGCAATATTTTATTTGTAGTCATACCCAGCGGTTTTATGTCACTTAAACCGGAAGCAGAACTGACATTGATAGTTTTTGCCCTTGTTGTTCTTTTCCTCTTTGAAGGTTCAGGTGCGTTTTCACTGGATGGTTATTTAAAACGGCACAGTGAATGATATACTTGTTTATATAAATTAAACAGGGTCAATTTAAGTTTTTTCTGAATTTAAAGCAGAATTAATATTTTGCAGGATATTTATTGCAGGCGGTCTAACCGCCTGTTTTTTTACATTCCAAAAAATTTCTTCGTAACTTGAGTTCTCCGAATATTTTATAGAATTGAATAACTCCGCATATATTGTTAAACTTACGCAAATAAAACTTATAAGATGATAAAAACCACAGCGCTTGCCGTTATAATTATTTCACTTTCAGTACAGTATGTTTTTACACAATGCTCTGATGCAGGTGTATGCGTTATAGGAAGGCATCCCATAAATGAATTTGTTATAAAGAAAAATATTATTTCAATCGGATATATATACGGCACAAGCGGAAAAGATGCTGATGTGAACGGGAATTTAAACGATCTGGCTTATGGTACCTTTAAGCTTGATGCTGATCTGGAGCTTGCAAAAGATCTCAGGGTGAATGCATCTGTTCCATACACCTTTGTCTCGGGTCCGCTGGGTGAAAATAACGGTATCGGAGACCTTGCCATAACATTTTCAAAAAATATAAAGATAAAGAAAAAAAACCTGCTTTCATTTTATCTTGGCGGAAAGTTTTCCACCGGTAAAGTGAATTCAAATGACTCGCTGCCGCAACGTTATATGCCCGGGCTTGGTACAAATGATATTATAGCAGGTGCAGTATACACACGTGAAAATTATTATTTTGGTATAGGGTATCAAAAGCCTTTTGGCAGGAGCAGTAATTATGTTACAAGGTTAAAAAGGGGAGATGATGTTTTTTTTTGTGCCGGATTTTTTGAGACGTTCAATAAGATAAGTGTAAAAGCTGAAATACTTACAATTTTGCAATTACAGAGATCAAGTGTACTAAGTGCAACGGCACCCGGCGAAACATTTGTGGAAATTGACGGGAGCAATGAAGTACAGGTGAACCTGCTTGCCTCAGCAAGCTTTATGGCTTCAGATAACATTACTGTTACTGGGTTTGCCGCACTGCCGTTTTTAAAAAGAAATTATAACTTTGACGGACTTAAAAGATCACTTACGATTTCAGGTATGATATCTTATAATTTTTAAAATACCTTATTGGAACCTTATTTTAATTATTTTTTAAAGTTCACATCGTCAAACCAGTCATTTCCCGGTGATTCAACAGGAACCGGGTCTGAGATCTTATCTGTAACCTTTACCATAAAACCCGCTTCACACATTTTACTTTTCATTTTTTCTTCCATTTTACCAATGCCCTTCTGGTAGTCCTGCATCTTTTTCATATATTCTTCCATACTAATCTTTCCCTCCTGGTAATCTTTTGTAGCCTGTTCAAAATCCTTCGCATCACCGGTAGAAGTAATGCTTTTCATTGGCGGGTGAACCTCGAAGGAACCTTCATAAACTTTGATAATTTCCTCGTCGCCTGTTATTTCAATTGAAAACACTGTTCCTCTCACACCGCCACCGTTCCTATCGGTCTTTACTTCGTATTTCTGGCTGCCCAAAAGTTTTTTTACTTTATTCCATACTTTCCCTGTAGTCTGCTCTATCAAAGTCCGCCTGTCGCACATATCCCCTGATATTTTTATTTTGCTGTTCGGACCCATCCTGATAGTAGAGCCGTCCCAGAATTCAAGCTCAAGATTGCTGTTATCACCCGTGGTTATTTCTTCTCCAAGCTTAAGTACATTATTTTTTTCAAGCTTGCCCTGCTTAGTAGTTACAGAAGTATCCACTTCGCCGCATATATCAAAGATCTCAGTTTTATAGAAGGTTCCTTCAACCAAACCATAGGCGTAGGTTACCATTATTTTACAGTCCCCGGTTATATCGGTTGGGATCGCAGTTACACTGCTTCCGCCGTCAAACAGTAGTGAATCGTGACCACCGCCGAAGTATCCTGCAGATGAATTAGTGTGAAACGAGTGGGTGGCATTTTGCGAAAAGATGCTTATCGAAAAAAACAGAACTGCAGTTAGTATTTTATTTATATTCATTTTAGAACTCCTTTAAATTATTTTTATTCCCACCACGGCTTTTCATCTGCATCAATAGGTACAGGATCACTTGGTTTACCTGTGCCGGTTATCCTGCTTTGGAAACCTGCGTTAACAGTTATTTCATTTTCCGAAAGAGATTCCGGAAGCTCTGTCTGCAGATCCTTCATTTTTTGGGTAAATTCTTCAATGCTAACTTTACCGCTTTGATAATCATCGGAAAGCTTTTTCATCTGCTCGCTTTTATTCTGAATATTCTTTTTGTTATCCTCATTTCCGGGATTTCTGCTGAAAGAAACTGAACCTTTGAAAACTTTAAGTACATTTACAACTGTATCACCCTCGTTCAGAATTTCAAAAGAAAATATAGTGCCTTTTATTCTTATGCAGGCTCCGTCTGAGCAAACAGTGATAGTCTTTGGCAGCACGGGAGTCCAGTCAATACCAAGCTTACCTGCTTTTAATGTCATATTTATATTTGGTGGATTTTTACAATAATCCTGGACTTCAACTTTTCCACGCTCACCTCCAAAGAACATATTTTCCCCATCAGATAATTGGGCAATAATAAAATCATTCTCTTTTTCCGTTGTTAAAGGTGTTCCTGCTGCTATCATATCACCTTCTTTAAGCAGCCTTTTTTCATATGAAATAATTGTATCAATTTTACCGCAGGTATTAACAATTTCCTTTTTGGCAACAGTGCCCGTTACGTTACCCTTAATAAGCGTTACTTTCATCAGGCATGGATTGTCGGATTCCTTAAAAATGAAAGTATTGCTGTTATCTCCATCAAATAACAAAGAATCATGCGCGCTTGCAGAATATTTTAATTGTTTTTCTGTCCGGGAATAAATACAATTAGAAACCAAAAATAATATAAATAAAAATAAAATCTTAAATGTCCTCATATTTAATTAAAATTATTTAATTAGAATTAATTTTTTTGTTTCAGAAAAACTCTCTGAAGATAGCCTATAGAAATAAACACCCGTTGAATAGCCAGATGCATTCCAGTCAACTTCGTATGTGCCCGGTGAGAGCTCATTATTTATCAGGACTTCAATCTCTCTTCCGATGTTATCATAAACTGTTAACTTAACAATGTCCGTTCGGCGAACGGACTCTACAGGGATGCTGAATCTAATTTTTGTAGAAGGATTGAAAGGGTTTGGATAATTCTGAGAGATCGAAAAATTTTCGGAGATGATGTTATTTACAGGCCCTATACTTGTTAAAGTGCCGCCATTGGTTGTTTTTAGTATCATTGCGCCGGCGCCCAGCAGGTAGCCCGTGCCGGAATCGGTAAAGACCATGCTGTTAACCGTGTTGTTTGTTCCTGTATTAATATTAATCCAGTTCACCCCGCCATTGGTTGTTCTTTTACAGTTTGCCTCCCCGTCCCAGATACCCGCACCGTAACCTGTTGAGGAATTAGTAAAAAATATTTTTCCGAAGCTTCCTGCTAATGTATTAACAAGGCTCCAGTTAGCACCGGCATTTGTGGTTTTCAGCAGGTTTCCCTGAAGGCTTGAAACATACCCGGTATTAAGGTCAGTGAAAAAAATATCGCTTAGTGATTGTACTGCACCTGAAACCTGCTGTACCCAGTTCAAACCGCCATTTGTTGTAGCAAGTATATTCGGTGAATTTGTGAGGATGTATCCTGAGTTTACGTCTTTAAAATATATTTTAACGAATGACTGTGCCCCAAAACCTGTACTAATAGCCGTCCAGTTAGCCCCGGAGTTGGTAGTTTTTATTATCAGCCCGTTTGCTGCGCATGCGCAAAAGCCCGTTGTTGGATTTACAAAAGTGATATTCAGATTCTGCTCCGCAACACCGGTTGTAAAAGTATTCCAGTTTGCACCGCCATCGGTTGTTTTATAAATGATATTGCTGAAAGTTGTAAAATAACCGGTATTGTTATCCGTAAAATGTACGCTTGTTATAGTTGAGTTTGTGGCAGGGGATACAAATGCCCAGTTAGTTCCCCCGTTAGTGGTTTTTAGCATGTTACCGGCTGTGAGCCCAGCATACCCTGTATTAGCAGAAGGAAAGCTGAGAGATGTACCGTTGGAATTTATTACACCGAATTCAGGTAGCCAGTTCACGCCGCCATTTGTTGTTATTAACTGTGTTCCGTAATTTCCGGTAATGATACCTGTGTTCGCATCGGGGAAAAAAATACCTTTCAGGCTGTTGGAATTTGCTTCTGCCAGTATGCTGACGCTCCAGTTTGTCCCGCCGTTAGTTGTAGAAAGAAATCTTGAATTATCAGCAACTGCATATACATTCATCAGGTCAAGCAGGTACATCTTATTAATATGCTGTGTAATTCCAGAAGTTAAAACACTCCAGTTCGCACCTCCGTTGGTTGTTTTAACTATCTTACCCTGCCAGCCGCCGGCAAAGCCGTTATTATTATCAATAAAACAAATGGAGTGCAGCGGAGTAGTTAACCCGGTTGTTTGTAGGATCCAGTTTGCTCCTCCGTTAGTTGTCCTGTATACATCACCTAAAGAAGCTCCGATGTATCCTGTTACTGCTGAAGTGAAACAGATCCCGTATAATGTTGCTGTTCCTCCGGCATTCTGCATGCTCCAGTTTACACCGCCGTTGGTTGTTTTCATCACAACCCCAACAGATCCGCATATAACCCGTGTTTGCGTCAAAAAAATAAATACCGTACATGCTGCCTCCGGAACCGACATTGGATGAGACCCAGTTTGCACCCCCGTTGGTGGTTTTTGAAACCATCCAGAGATTGAATCCACCTGCTGCATAGCCGGTATTTGGATTTACAAATGAAACTGACTTAAGGTCTTCGGTAGTATTCGAAACCTGGCTTACCCAGCTTTGGCCGCTGTTTGTTGATTTTAAGATTGTACCATAGTTCCCAACGCAGTAGCCTACTGTGCCTATGAACTTAACATCGTTCAATGAATTACACTGCGGCAGCGGGTTTTGTGTTATCCATACAGGCTGCGTGAAGACGTTTTGTGCAAGTAACACAGCAAAAAGCACTATTAAACTTATTCCGGATTTTAGAAATATTCGTTTTTTCATAATTATTTAGTGAGAATCATTTTTTTTGTTTCAGAAAATACATCAGTTGTCAATCTGTAATAATAAATTCCTGTTGCAAGATTACTTCCCTCAAAATCAACTTCATAAGTACCGGGTGAGAGCTGCTGGTTTACAAGTGTTTCAACCTCACGACCGAGGTTATCGAAAACGGTCAGCCTTACAATATCCGTTATGAGAACGGACGCTGCAGGAATGCTGAATTTAATCTTTGTAGATGGATTAAACGGATTCGGGTAGTTCTGTGAAAGCGAAAAGCCGCCGGGAATTTCTGTGCTGATATCAATTAACGCAGTCGGGTTACCTGCCGGATCGCGTTTGTAATATATCTCGCGGTTCCCGTCCCGTTCATCTGTCCAAATAACATGAACACTTCCTCCTGAAACTGTTATGGAAGGAATTTCTGATAGAGCTGCATTGTTTGAGAGCCTTGTATCGCTTCCAAAGTTTAAGCCGGCATCAGTTGAGCGTTTATAGTATATTTCATAATTGCCGTCACGGTAATCCTGCCATGCAATATGCACTGTTGAGCCTGAAACCCAAACATTAGGTGATGCCGGGTCAGAAGGACTTGCAGTTAGCGGGGTATCGCTGCTCCATGTGATGCCGCTATCAGTTGAGCGTTTGCCGAAAACTTTCCAGTTCCCGTCACGGGAATCCATCCAGCTAACATACACAAGAGTACCTGATGCTGAAACCGAAGGATCGCCTGAATCAAAAGCGTTATTTGTCAGTCTTGTATCTGCACCCCATGTTGAACCACCATCGGTTGAGCGTTTATAATAGATTTCGTAATTACCGTCACGGTTATCACGCCATACAAGATTTACAACGGATCCGGATGCTGATACGGAAGGAGTAAGCGAAAACGAGGAGTTATTTGTAAGCCTTGTCTCAGCGCTCCACGCTGCACCGTTATTTGTTGAGCGTATGCAGTATATTTCATAATTGCCTTCGCGGTTATCTGTCCACACAACATTTACTGTATTTCCAGATGAAGTTA
>CAZOAP010000185.1:0-7182 GCA_964577645.1 uncultured Ignavibacteriales bacterium | reverse complement strand
GTCAATGATACCGCTTGGTTCATGTACCATGAAGCTTAACGCAACCAGCGAGATGATACCGGTTACCTGGCCGGAGTTCGGTACACTGCATCCGTACATACCTGTTAGCCAGGCTGAAGGCTATATGGAAGTATTCAAAGGTTTAGAGGATGACCTCGCAAAAATTACAGGCTTCCCTGCAGTATCACTACAACCTAATTCAGGTGCGCAGGGTGAATATTCAGGTTTAATGGTTATCCGCGCATATTTAAGATCAATTGGCCAGGGTCACAGGGATATCGTACTGATACCTGCATCCGCTCACGGTACAAATCCTGCAAGTGCTGTTATGGCAGGTCTGAAAGTTGTAGTTGTAAAAACTATGGAGCATGGTGATATTGATGTTGCTGACCTTAAAGCAAAAGCTGAGCAGTATAAAGATATTTTAGCAGCATTAATGGTTACCTATCCTTCAACACATGGTGTGTTTGAAGAGAGCATTAAGAATATATGTGAGATAATTCATGCAAATGGCGGACAGGTGTATATGGATGGAGCGAATTTAAATGCACAGGTCGGCTTAACAAGCCCGGGTTTAATTGGCGCAGATGTTTGCCATATTAACCTGCATAAAACTTTCTGTATACCGCACGGCGGCGGCGGACCCGGAATGGGACCAATTGCTGTTGCCAAACATTTAGCCCCGTTCTTACCAGGACACGCTGTTGTAAAAACAGGCGGCGAAAAGGCTATTCATGCAGTATCAGCAGCACCCTGGGGAAGCTCGAGCATATTGCTGATTTCCTATGCATATATCAGGATGATGGGCGGAAAAGGGCTGACCGAAGCTACAAAGGCAGCTATTCTTAATGCAAACTACATTACTTCAAAACTGAAAAATGAATTCAAGGTACTATATACAGGTGCCAATGATAGAGTTGCCCATGAGATGATATTTGATATGAGGGAATTCAAGAAATTTGGAATAGAAGTTGGAGATATCGCAAAACGATTAATGGATTACGGCTTCCATGCGCCAACAGTTTCCTTCCCCGTACCCGGAACATTGATGGTTGAGCCTACTGAATCAGAGCCAAAATATGAGCTGGACAGGTTCTGCAATGCAATGCTTGCAATCAAAAAAGAGATAAATGAAATTGAAAACGGCAGTGCTGATAAAACAGATAATGTACTTAAGAATGCACCGCATACAGCATTTGAAATTGCATCCGATAGCTGGAACCATAATTATTCCCGCGAAAAAGCTGCTTACCCTGTTGCAGGATTAAAGGATAACAAATTCTGGCCTGCAGTTGCAAGGGTAGATGATGCATATGGTGACAGGAACTTCATCTGCGCATGTGAACCGATAGAAAGCTATATGGAAGAAACTGTTTAGTTGAGAAATTATAGTTTACAATTAAGGGCTGAATAATCAGCCCTTTTTAATTAAAGTCCATCCAATAATGAGAGCAATTCAATATACTGAATACGGACCTCCTGAAGTTTTAAAACTTAAGGAGATCGAGAAACCAAAGCCGGGTGTTAATGAGCTGTTAATAAAAATTCACGCTACTGCGGTAAATTCAGGTGATCTAAAGTTAAGAAAAGCCGACCCTGCAGCTGTAAGATTATTTTTCGGCTTATTTAAACCACGCAGAAAGGTTCTTGGCGCTGTGTTTGCAGGGGAGGTAGTTTCTGCCGGAAGTAATACAGGTAAGTTCAAAGAGAGGGAGAGGGTTTATGGAATGACTGGTATGCGAATGGGAGGATATGCTGAATACATTTGTTTGCCTGAAAAGGGATGTATAAATATAATTCCGCAAAACTTAACTTATGAAAAAGCTGCGTCAGTTCCATTTGGAGCCGTAACTGCGATGCATTTTCTTAAAAAAGCTGACATTCAAAAAGGTAATACTGTGATGATCTATGGTGCTTCAGGTGCAGTAGGTTCAGCAGCTGTACAAATAGCTAAATATCTTGGTGCGGAAGTAACAGCGGTATGCAGTTCTTCAAATTCGGTTTTAGTAAGTTCTCTTGGGGCTGATAAAACTATTGATTATAACTCTAAAGATTTTACAAAAAGCAGTGAAAAATATGATGTGATATATGAAACTGTTGGAAAAGTTCCGCTCAAAGATTGTGTAAAAGCAATCAAGCCAAATGGTACTATACTAGTGGGTTCAGGTGGAGTTGCAGATATGCTAGGCGGAATACTGAAGAAGGTTTCGGGAAAAATCAATGTTGTTTCAGGAGTATCTGCAGAAAATCCTGATGACCTTAGTTTTGTTTCTGGCCTGATAAGCAATAATGAGTATAAAACAGTTATTGATAAAGAATATTCACTTGAAGAAATACCTGAGGCACACCGGTATGCTGAGTCAGGTCACAAACGCGGGAATGTAGTTATTAAAGTAATCTAAGAACTGATAGTTTTATATACTCTTTGGTCTTTAGATCTGACAGTATACTTATAAGGGCGGAATTTTCAGCCCTTTTTTTATTTCTGCAATAGCTATTTTTGAAACGTGAATAACACTATATCAAAAACCAGGCAATACCTTGGGCTTAAACGCAACATTGTTTTAATGCTGGGTTTAACTGTACTTATGTACACGGGTGAAAAGCTATGGGAGCGGTTTATTCCAAAATACCTTGATGGACTCGGAGCATCATTTATTATTATCGGGGCTTTCGGCTTTATGCAGAATTTTCTGGGTGCTATGTGGGCACTCCCTGGCGGATATATCTCAGACTATCTCGGAAACAGGAAAGCCTTTATGATATTCAGCATACTTGCAATATTTGGTTATACCATTGCAATAGTTTTTAACAGCTGGATAGCTGTATTTGTTGGTATGCTGTTCTTTTTCGGGTGGAGCAATGTTGCACTGCCTGGCTCTATGAGCCTTATTACCAAAACACTGGGCAAAGGTAAAACCGTAATGGGAATATCTATGCATTCATTAATTCGCCGTGTACCTATGGCACTTGGCCCGATAATAGGCGGTTTTTTGATAGGTACATACGGATTGCTTAACGGTATAAAAGCTGCATTCGGGATTTCGATCGGGCTCTCGCTGATTGGGCTGATCTTCATTAACAAACTGACCGTAAAAGATGAATCCGTAAAGCCTGAGAAAATCCACCCTGTTGGGTTATGGAAGACCTTTGATAAGAAGCTTAAAAATCTTTTGGTATCAGATATACTGGTAAGGTTTTGTGAGCAGATCCCGTATGTGTTTGTTGTGATCTGGTGCCTGAATGTTGTAAAAGTATCTGCAAGTGAGTTTGGTTATCTTTCTGCAATTGAAATGGCTACATCAGCATTGATATTTATTCCTGTTGCAAATTACTCAGATAAGCTTGAGAAAAAGCCTTTTATAGTAATTACATTCATTTTCTTTACAATATTTCCATTCATGCTTTATTTCAGCAATTCTTTCTGGCTGCTGGGTATAGCATTTTTTATCAGGGGACTTAAAGAATTCGGCGAACCAACACGTAAGGCACTCATACTCGAGCTTTCAAGAAAAGGCGTGGAGGCAAGAAGTTTCGGGATGTATTACTTTGTACGTGATGGTATTGTAGCATTTGCTGGATTTCTTGGCGGTATGCTGTGGAAGGTAAGCCCGGAGCTGAATCTTTTCATGGCTACAGGATTTGGTATTCTTGGCACGCTTTACTTTGCATTTTTCGGCAAGGGAACAGATTCAAATAGTGAAGTGGTGAAATAGTAATATAGTGATTTTTGGAGTGCATCAACTGTGTTGATGCGTGAAATGAAATAGTCATTACAAACCAATAATAACTTATATCAATTCTAAAAATTTTTCAATTGGTTCATAATCGTTAATAACCTTTTCAATTCCCAATGACCTTAACTTGCCGTTATTTTTAAAATCAATTCCGATGAAATCAATGCTCAGCTCTTTGGCAACATTATAATCATATTCTCTATCACCAACATATATGATTTTATCTGCGTTATTACCTTTTGCCTTTTCCTTAGATATAAAAGCATTTATCATTTCATGTTTTGTCCTGTATATACCTGAACAAAAAATATTATCTTCCGGAAAATTTATTTCCAGCAAGCCCAGTTTAAACTTTGCAGTTTTTTCAAATCCACCTGTTGCAACACCTGTAGTATAAAGGTCTTTTCCATTCTGCAAGTGTCTGATAAGATCTTTTGCCCCGGTAACAGCACAATATTTGTTTTCAGCATCCAGTACTTTATGTCTTAATTCTTCTGCATAAGCATCAATAACCTTATCAATAATATCCCTGCCCGGTTCACCTTTAATTGCTTTATGTATAATATCATAAGTTGTATAATAGTCTGTTACATGTTTGTATGAATCCCAGTCAGTATTTTCAATATCGATATTCAAAGTCTTTTTAAACGCGTTGATATAACATTTGTCATCAACATAACGGGAGTGGCATAATGTACCATCAATATCAAATATTATCAGTTTCATGTACAAAAATATAGATTTATTGTTAAATTAAATGCAAATAAAACAATAGATTCCCTGCATCCTGAGAAATCACAAATATATGAATTTTATGCAACCTTCAACCTGTATTCCAAGTCATAATAAACAGATATCTTAAATGAGGAAAAACGTAAAAAATAACATAAAAACGCCGCAATTCTCTGAAATACGGGAGCGGCAACTCAAAGGAGACTTAATAAAATGAATAACTTTGCAGAAGCTTTTGTTCCTGTAATAGCAATTATATTTACATTCGGCATACCGGGAGCATTGATTTTCTGGCACTTATATATCAAGCATAAAGAAAGAACCA
Source organism: uncultured Ignavibacteriales bacterium (assembly GCA_964577645.1). Classification (GTDB taxonomy): domain Bacteria; phylum Bacteroidota; class Ignavibacteria; order Tepidaquicellales; family OLB5; genus OLB5. The sequence continues at coordinate 2,388 of CAZOAP010000185.1, read as the reverse complement.
AATTAATGGATATGGGGCTCTCACCACAGGAAGCCAGGGATTATTTCCGTGAAATAGAAAAAAGACCCAAAAATCCGTTAAGTACATTAAAATGGGGGATACTCCTGACAATGATTGGTATTGGTTTATTCTTCGGTATTCTGCTTGATGAAGCCGGTTATAAGGATTCACTCTCAGGCGTAATGGTATTACTTTTCGGTGGTGTAGGTTTTATAATCTATTACTTTGTCGCCAGCTCAAAAATTAAAAAGGATAACCAGGTCCAGCAGCAGCAGAGCTCTACACCTAATCAATAAAGGTAAAAAGAGCATATTATATAAATCAATATACTTTTAACATAAAATGAAAACTAAAAATATAATAATAACTGCAGTCTTAGGGCTGATACTCTTCAGCTTTACAGGCTGCAGCCTGCTGAAAAAAAGGGTTGAGAAAAAAGAGAACGTTAAGTATACACTTAACGGGAATAATAAATCTTCAATTCATATACAGAATACAAACGGCAGGATAAATGTATCAAACTCAAATGATACAACAGGAACAATAAAGGTAGATGCTGAGCTTATCACAGATGTTAAAGCTGATGAACTGGATAAACCCATTGAAAATATCAAGATCAAGATTGACTCAACCGGTAATGATATAAGCATTGAAACAGATATTAACAATTCAAATTCAGGTTTATTCAGAAAAGGCAGGGAAGGCAAAGTTAACTATGATATAAAGGTCCCTGCAAATATGAAGGTTCACACTGAAAACGTGAACGGTACTATAACAATTACCAGGCTAAATAACGATGTTAAAGCTGAAACCGTGAACGGACAGATCAATGTATTCAACTGCTCAGGCAGAGTTGATATTGAAGGTGTTAACGGCTCAATTATGTGTAACGTGGATTCTGTTACAGCAGGCATTAATGTTAGCATAGTAAACGGTGATGTAAAGATTGGCGGCTTAAAAAATGTAAATGCAGATGTTAACGCTTCTACTATTCATGGTAAAGTTAAATTCAAAGATCTTACATTTTCAGATGTGAATTCAGATAAAAGGTCACTAACAGGCGTGCTTGGTAAAGGCGGCAGCCCTATCAGAATTGAAGGTACAAACGGTAGTATAACGCTAGAAGCAAATAAAATACTGCCAAAGAAAAATGATTCATTTGAATTCAAAATAGATTTTGATGATGAAGATGAACCGATAAAAATAACACCAAAAGATATCCAGGAAGAGACAGATATTGATAAACCTGAGCTTCCCAAAGCACCGGTAAAAACAGATTCAGTTAAAAAGTAACAAAAAATAACTGAAAAACAGTTAACAGTTAATAAATAATAACTTAAAACATTTTTGTTTATATTTAGTGAAAATAGAAAACCGGTGTCAAAAGAGCAGGTGGAATCATGCATGAATGATCTGGAACTGAATATAATCAAAAAGATCCAGGCAGGTAAGATCGATGAGTTCGAGGAGATCGTTAACAGGTATAAGGATAAAGCCATGACACTTGCGATGCGGATACTGAAGAACTCTGAAGATGCAGAAGATGCCCTGCAGGAAGCATTCATAAAGACATTCAGGGCAATTGCCGATAAGCAATTCGAGGAAAGAGCCAAGTTTTCAACATATTTTTACCGGATAGTTTACAATACAGCAATAGATTTTTACAAGAAACACAAAGCTAAGACATATAACCTGATAAATATTGATAGTACCAGGAAAAACGATGAAGGTGAAGTAACAGATATTGCTGCATTTGAAATGAATATCGACAGGGATAAGTATTACATGAGCGGTAATTATGAAACAGACAGAAGCGCGCTTGATAACGATATGCAGGAAATGGTGAACAAATACCTTGAGGAAATTCCCGAGAAATATTCAACAATACTCACACTTTTTTACATTAACGATCTTTCTCATGATGAAATTGCCGAAACACTAAAGCTGCCATTGGGGACAGTTAAGAACCGCATATTCAGGGCAAAGGATAAGCTGAAAGAAGTTTTAATGAAAAAGTATTCAGAAACAGAAATTTTAGAGCTTATTTAATAAGCAAAAAACAGGTTTACAATGAGAGATAAAAATAAATACATAGATGAAATAATTGATGCCAAGCTGCGTAAAAGCAGTGTAGCTAAGGCATCAGGTGATTTCACCTCACACCTCATGAAGAGGATAACAGCAGAGAATAAAGCGCTGATGGAAGAAAGGAAAAGCGACCGTATCGTAAAATACGTTATCGGTTCTTTCAGCTTCCTCATGCTGGCATTCACATTTACACTTGGCATAATTTCAAAATCTGCTTCTGTGAATTCTGAAGAATCCACAGGTGTGGCATTTGATACAATGCAGCGCTCAAACACATGGATTGATACTGCGTTCTATTAT
>CAZOAP010000184.1:0-7186 GCA_964577645.1 uncultured Ignavibacteriales bacterium | reverse complement strand
AGTCAGGAATTATATATCAAAGCTTGAGGATGCTGCTGAGCAAGCAAGAGTATATTACAGTAATGTAAATATTAAAGGTGAACACCTGGAAATCGTTAAAAGTGAAACTTCAGTTCAGGTATTTAATGTTCTGGCAATGAAAATAGAAGCAATGACTGTGATCACAACATATAATTTTAAGCCGATACTAAGCGAAGTTCAGAAAGAAACAGGTGTAAAGGGTAAGAATCTATTTATGCCTGTCAGGCTTGCATTGACAGGTGAAGAACACGGTCCGGAGCTTGGCATGATAGCATATGTTCTTGGCAGGGAAGAGGTATTACATAGGTTGAAAAAAGTAAAATGATCTTTTTTTGGAATGCATTGACTGTGTCAATGCATGCATCAACACAGTTGATGTAATCCAAAGAGAGGCAAGAAGGTGTTATGTTTTTTGGGGGGAGTACATTGATTGTTTCACTTCTTTGCTCCACCAAAGTTAATATACAGCAAATAGTGTAAGTAATTCATAAATAATAAATATTCTAAATTTGGAAGATTTAAAAAGATATAGTCATAATCCGCCTCATTTATTTAAGAAAAATACAAAATATTTTATTACTGGTTCCATTTATGACAAAAAGAAATTACTGAATACAAAGGAAAGTAAACTAAAACTGCTTGAATATATTTCAAAATCAGTTGATAATTTTAAATGGAAACTTGAAGATTGGGTAATATTAGAAAATCATTATCATTTAATGCTTGAATCGCCTGAGAATCCTGAAACTTTAAGTGATATGATTGGCAGTATTCATCGTTATTCAGCAATATGGATTAATAAAAATATAGATCTCAATAAAGATAATAATAAAATATGGCATAACTATTGGGATAAGTGCTTAACCTTTGAACGGTCATATTTTACTAGGTTAAATTATATTTGGCATAATCCTTTAAAACATAAATTAGTCGAAAATCCTAAAGATTGGGAATATGGGAGTTACTTTTATAGATATAAATCTGAGAGAGATTATTTAGAAAGAATAAATGTGTCATATCCATTTGATAAATTAAAGTTGGATGATGATTTTTGACTTTTTTGGAGTGAATTGACTATGTCAATGTTTGCATCAACACAGTTGATGCACTCCAAGAAAAGCAAAGAAATAATAATATAGTAAAAAACAAAAAGTTTTATAATAAATAGATATAATATAATATGAAAACAATAAAATTCATTATCATCTTAGCGGCAATTGTAACACTTGCTTCATGCGGTAAGAAGGAAGAAAAAGTTAACTCTGAAAACCAGAGCTCAACACAAAATGTAACAACAACGGGTGAGGTAAGCGGTACAAAGAATGCTGATCTCAAAAAATGGGTAGGCCAGTACAGCTTTGAAGAATCTGCTAAAAATGTTGCCGGAGACGGAGCGCAGACATGGAATTATGTAATTGATGTAAAAGAAAAAGATGCAAATACACTGGCAGCAGAGATCCAGGTTGATGGCTTCCAAACCATGACAAGAATAAATGCTGATGTAAAAGCTACCAAAGATAACCTTGAATTTATTTTTGATAAATACGGCAAGGATAATATGTTTGAGCAGTACAAAAAAGGCGATAAGCTTTTTACTTTTGTGCTTGATGAGAAAAACCAGATAATAACCAACTGGGATAAAATGAAACCAAATGTTCTGGATAATCAAAAAAGCGGCAAAGTGATGTTCAAAAAAATAGCATCGTAGCAATCCCGGTTTGCAGGAACAGGATAAATTAATCGAAGATCTGAAAAGTGGCGATCCAAAAGCACTGGAAAGCCTCTTTTTAATTTATAAAGATAAGGTCTATAACACGGTATTAAGTTATCTTCAGAATGTACAGGATGCTGAGGAAATAACTCAGGATGTATTTATTGAAGTATTTAATTCTGCATCTAAATTTAAAGGCAGGTCATCTCTAAATACATGGATCTACCGGATTGCAGTAAACAAATCCCTTGATAAGATCAAATATCAAAAGAGAAAAAAAAGATTTGCGGTGATAACCAGTATTTTCGGCGGGGATAGCGGTGAGTTAACAATTGATACACCTGATTTTATTCACCCGGGGGTTGAGTCTGATCTAAAAGAGCAGTCACAAATTTTATTTAAAGCATTGGATAAGCTGCCTGAGAACCAGAGATCTGCTTTTATACTTTCCAAACTTGAATCTTTAAGCAATAAAGAAATCAGCGAAATTCTGAATTGCAGTGTATCAGCAGTTGAATCATTGCTTTTCAGGGCAAAACAAAGCCTGGTGAAAGTACTAAGCAGTAAATTCGATGAATTACACTAATATTATCAATAGTTTACGGTTTACCGCAGGAATTCAGTGAAATAATCGTCTAAATAAATACAGAAATGAAACAGAACCAAAATAAAGATAAATGGATTCAGGAAACCCTGGAAAGCGCGGATAATATAAAGCGTGCTGAGGCAAGCCCGTTCATTTATCCAAAAATTTTAAACAGGTTAAAGGATCAGCATAAAACAGGAAGTATTATACCACTCAGAAGAGCAGCCATCGGGTTTGTTACAATAATTTTACTTGCAGTTATAAATGTATTTGTAATATTCGGTTCAGCTGATCAGCCAGTTTCAGATAAAAATAAAGTAACTAAAACAGAAAGCTCAAGCCAGTTCATTCCGTCTCAGTACAATCCGTATTTAGAAATTTTAAATAAGAACTGAAATGGAAAAAGACAGATTTCTAATATTAGTTATTATTATCCTTTTTGTACTTAACTTATTTACTCTTGGTTATGTAATTATGGACAGGGAAGGTCACCCGCCTCCTCCTGATATGGAAATGGTTGGTCCAAGGGATAAAGGCCCGGGAGATATGGACCCAAACCGTAAAAACCCCGGCAGACCGGATGAAGTGATAATTAACAGGCTAAAGCTGAACAAGGACCAGGTACTTCAATTTGAGAATCTTAAAAACGAACATAGGAAACAAATAGAAGAACTGCAATTTTCATCAAAGAAGCTGCATGATGATTATTTTGGATTGCTTAAATCAGAATCGCCTGATACCGTTAAGGCTTCTCAAATACTGAATGAGCTTGGTAAAAACCAGCAGCAGCTTGATAAAGTTACATTTGAACATTTCCAGAAGATAAAGAACATATGTGATAAAGATCAGAAACAGTTATTCAATACTTTCATAGATGAAATTGCAGGTTCATTTAAACCACCGGCACCTAAAAATAAATAATAATATATCGCAAGTTAATATACCTTCTGTCGTCTAAATAAATAACTAAAAACGTTTCTAAAACAACAGGAGGTATATTATGAAAACCAGAATAGCATGTGCCGTTCTTTCGATCTTTACCCTGACATTATTAGTGTTCACAGGAATAAATTGCAGCAGTGATACAACTACAGGCACTACTACAACAACAAGTGAAGCTCCTGCTGTTTACCAAAAGGTATACGGGGCGACTGATGTTTATGTTGAAGGTGACTATGTTGTTATTAAAAGCAACGGCAGACCCGAGCATAAGAGTCCGTATTACCTTGGCACACAATGGGAAAGTACATTATATGAAGCATATAATGGCCCGAACCCCAATTTTGTACTTAACCCCAACAGGATAGCTGAGTTCAGCATGACATATAAGATCCCGCTTAATCCTTCAGAAAATACAAGCCACCCTTCTACTCCGATGGGTCCCATAGGTGTAGCACTGAACGGTGTTGCATTCTTTAATCAGTATGCAGGGGGCGGCGCACCGCTGACCAATGAAATAAACTCATTTGAACAGTACGGCGGTCATCCGCAGCAGCAGGGGCAGTATCACTATCACGTTCAGCCTAATTATATTACTGCAATAAAAAGTGATTCGACCATATTGGGATTTTTGCTTGATGGTTTCCCGGTATACGGACCCACTGAACATGGGGAAGCTGTGACAAATGCTGATCTTGATAGTTACCACGGACATTTTGGTGTTACAGAAGACTATCCCAACGGTATTTATCATTATCACGTAACATCTGAAGCACCATATCTGAATGGTGATGGCTTTTATGGTACACCGGGTACTGTTTCATATTAAAAAATCTGAAAAATGAAAATATTAATTGTAATAATATCGCTAATTATAATATATCAGGGCTGCTCTATTAGAAATGAGCAGCCTGCAGCATCTACTGATTACATATCAGTGAGGTCCGACGATCCAAAGCTTAAATACATAAACAGGTCATTCTATTATGATTCGTTATTATTTACAGGTAAGATCTCAGAAGTAAAAGAAGGTGATACTTCAAGGATAAGTGTGTATAAAGATGGAAAACTAAACGGCAAAGAGGTTATTTATTATAGTGCAGGAAAAATAAAAGAGGAAAGATACTATACCGATGGCAATAAAACAGGAGAACACAAAGGCTGGTGGGAAAACGGAAAGTTAAAATTCGTTTATCATTTTAAAGATGATGTATTTAATGGAAATGTAAAGGTGTGGAACGTAAGCGGAATGCTATTTAACGACTTTAATTATATAAAAGGCCAGGAAGAAGGCTTACAGCAGGCATGGTTCCCAAATGGTGATGTTCAGGCAAACTACGTTGCAAAAAACAACAGGAAATATGGTATAACCGGTGTAAAAAACTGTCAAACCCTGATAAATGATATTTCTGCAAAATAATACAGAAAGGATCTTGCAATGAGAGCAATAAAAATATATTTCATTTTGTTCGCATTATTAAGCCTGATAAGCGGATGCGGAAGCGATAAGATAAGCGAACTTCCATATTATGATACTCCTGATTTCTCTCCACAATGGGTCAGTGTTAAAGAAGCAGGAAAACTTCATGAAATATCAGAATTCAGTTTTACTGACCAGGATGGTAAGCAGGTTACAAAAGAAACCCTGAAGGGTAAAATTTACCTCGCAAATTTTTTCTTTACAACTTGCCCGGGTATTTGTCCAACCATAACAAAAAACCTGTTGAAGGTGCAGAATGAATTTGCAGGTGATAATGAAATAAAGATAATTTCGCACAGTGTTATGCCGTGGAGTGATTCAGCGGCAAGCCTGAAAAATTACGAAAAGACATTCAATTTAAAAAACGGAATGTGGTATCTGGTGACAGGGAAGACATCAGAGATATATGAACTGGCCAGGAAATCATATTATGCTGAAGAAAAAGCGGGTTATAACAGTGATTCAACTGAATTTTTGCATACAGAACATGTTTTACTTGTAGATAAGAACGGACATTTAAGGGGAATCTATAACGGTACTATAGCCCTTGATGCACTGCGTATGATAGATGATATTAAAATTTTAAAGAAGGAAATCTAAAAAAAAAGTGCATCCCGGAAGATGCACCCTTAACATTGAGAGCGAACAAATACAAATTGAAACAGAGCAAAAATCTGATACGGTTTTATCAGAAAAAGGAATTTATTTTTTATTAAATATCCTTCTTAACCAGTAACTATGCGTATATAAATGCAGACTGAAAACCAGCACAAAGAGCGCTATTAAGATCAGGTGAATTTCAATCCATTGACCCTCGCTTAACTTTAACAGGCTCCAGTCATTACCACGACCTTCAAAAAGCATAACTAGACCGGTAATGATCATTCCGGCGAAAGTTCCGATAGCGCATATTTTACAGGTTCTGGATGCAGGTAGTATATTCTTTGCAGTGATCGAAAGATTTGCTTCACCGCTTAACTCGGCCTTCTTTTTGAATTGAGAAACTACATGTATTACTGTTGCAATTAACAGTATTAAGAAAATTATCAGGAAATACATGAACAAACTCCTTTCAAATTACATAATATTTCGGTGTTATTCAGCTTATCTCTTACGGTAGCAGTATTATCTATGGTTAGCCTCATTACAAAATTAATCAACGGTTTTCCTCAAGACAGTTCAGAAAATTCTGTACAAAAACAGCCTGCACCAATTATCATACAGTTTTATGACAAAAAAAAAGAGCATAAATTTAACTTATGCTCTTTTGCTGATAAAAAATCTTCTGTTAATTGGGACCGGTCCTGAAATAAAAATAACTATCTGACCAATAGATTGTTGTGCCTATAGTTCTTCCGGCTTTCCAGTAATAAGAGCTGTTTGCATTTAATGGTGAAGTTAAAGTGTAAGAGGTACCTGAAACTGCATAAGTTAACGGGGTTGAAAACGATGCATTTACATCCACCCAAATAACATCAGCGGTTCCTGTCCACTGAAATGTTGTCAATCTTGCAACATTGGAATCATTATCATAAGGTGATACCAATACAGGCGGCGTTGTACTGGTAGATTTACTATCAGTTGCAGAATCACATCCGTTATAAATAACAAATGAAATAACTGCAAGAAAAATCAGTAATAAATGCTTCATAATATTTACGATAAAATTATTAGTGTGTTCAAATATAACGGCATTTATTTGATTTTCAAGTATACATAATTATATATATACTAGCCATTAGCTGTTAGCTGAACTGGTTACATCTATATGTTTTTATAAATATTAACGAAAAAATCATAAAATTTAATATACTGCATTTATTATATTATTTTAATTAAATTTAAAATAATATTGCTTATTGCTGAATTATTTTTTTATAATATGAGTAATCAAACGGATTTTGATTTAGATAGAGCCCATCACTGGTTTGGTGTTGAATTCAATAACGGAATTTTCCCGCTGCTTGAAAAAAATGACAGAACCGATGATGAAACTGAAAAAATGATCCAAATGGCTTTTGCATCCACACTTCACTGGAATAGCTACTCAGGCGGAAAAATTGCAAACAATGCAAGAGGTGTGAACATGATTGCAACTACTTTTACTTATGCCGGCATGAAAGAAGCTGCGTTATATTATGCAAATAGAAATCATGATATAGTATTTTCAAACCTTAATAGCGTTGCAGTTTTTGATGTTTCTTATTCACTGATGGTAATGGCAAGAGCAAATGCTCTTAACGGAAATTTTCGAGAGGCAAAAAAATATTATGACGAATGTATCAGATCAATAGAAGAAATCAAAGATAAGGAAGATAAGGATATAGTGGTTTCCGATCTTTACAGCGGTCCATGGTATGGTTTAAAATGAGATTTTTTTTTTTAGAAAAAGCAATTACTAAGGCAATTTGGTTGTTAGGTATTACGGGCAATGGTAAGATGTATTTCT
>CAZOAP010000183.1:0-7198 GCA_964577645.1 uncultured Ignavibacteriales bacterium | reverse complement strand
AAAGGTTATAGAAATGTCTGTTCCACTTTTTAAATGATACGTTAGACTTTTTTTGCAAATTGAATTTTATGCGTCTTTGTGCCTTTGCGAGAACTAAACTACACAAACAGTTCCACAAACTCAAATTTACTGCCGTCAAAGAGACCTTTATCGCTCAGCTTTAGCTGCGGTATTACTAGCAGTGCCATAAAGGATAAGGTCATATACGGTGCGTGGAGTGTTGTACCAAGCTCCTTTGCCATTGCATCAAGCTTTGTATATTTTTCCGCAACCGTATATCCGTCCTCATTGGTCATTATACCCGCAACCGGCAGGGGCAGCACTTCAACATTATCATCAAATGCGGCGGATATACCGCCTTTGTAATCAATGATACCGTTAACAGCATTGCAAATATCTTCATCACTTACACCCACAGCAATAATGTTATGTGAATCATGCCCTACGCATGAAGCAATGGCCCCGCGTTTTAACCCGAAGCTGCGGATAAATCCTACAGCCGGCTTTGCTTCATTATACCTGCAAACAACAGCAATCTTCAATACATCGTTATCGGTGTTTGATATCAGCTTAGCATCAAATAACTTTGCCGGTTCACGAAGCTCTTCAGTGATCAGCTGACCCTCAAGAGCTTTTATCACCCTTATAGAAGGTGCTCCATCAAATTCAGCATCAACCCTGAAGTCTTTTACATTCTTTCGTGATGTATTGAAATTATTCACAATTTCCGATGGCACTTTTTCAATAAGAGTTTTACCTCCATCCGCAACCAGCCTGCCATCTATGTAAGTCTGACGGACCTTAAAATCTCTCAAATTATCAACAACGATCATATCAGCAGCATTACCATGCTGCAGTAATCCAACTTCAAGCTTATAATGCAATACCGGATTCACACATGCAGCTGTGAGAATATCAAACAGGTTGTAACCATACTTTACTGAGCGGCGCACATGGTCATCTATCTGGCTTACTACAAGATCATTCGGATGCTTATCATCGCTGCAAAACATTACCATATCTGGATGGCTCCTTAACAGCGGATGCAAAGCTTCATAGTTCTTTGCTGCTGAGCCTTCCCTGATAAGTATCTTCATTCCATATTTAATTTTATCCAGTGCTTCGTCAAGTGTAAAACACTCATGGTCAGTTGATATACCTGCTTCGATATATTTCTTTGCATCTTCACCTTTTAATCCGGGTGCATGTCCGTCAACGGGTCTGCCCAGGCTGTGTGCAATATTTATCTTATCCATAACAAGCGGGTCACGGTGCAGAACACCGGGGTAATTCATCATTTCACTCAGATACTTTAACCCGTTCTCTTCAAACAGCTTTTTGATATCTTCAGATGTTATTACAGCTCCTGCTGTTTCAAAAGAAGTTGCAGGCACACATGAAGGCGCGCCGAAATAAAATTTGAATGGTACTTTTTTGCCGTTCTCTATCATGTACCTTACGCCGGCAAGGCCAAGTACATTACCAATTTCATGGGGGTCACTTACCGTTGCCACGGTACCATGCAGCACGGATAGCCGTGCAAATTCAGATGGTATCAGCATTGAGCTTTCCACATGCACATGAGCATCAATAAAACCGGGCATGATAAATTGTCCGGTCATACTAACGGCCTGCGAAGGATCTATATCATCACCGGTACGTTCAATTTTAGTAATATATCCATTTTCAAAACTAACTTTTCCCGGGAATATCTTCCGGTTTAAAACATCAACTATATTGCCTGTAAGTTCCATATTTTTATCCCGCTTTACCGGGAATCCATTAATTTTATATGCAAAAGTAATAAGATAATGCGAGGGTTAAAAGAGAAAAAGACTTAATCAATTTTACTTCAAACAACAATAGTAATATTCTAATATCCTTGAATTCACAACATATATGCTGTAATTTTAAGTAATTATGGAGCTCATTAATCAAATTCCGGATGTATTCATAAACTTCCTGATAACCCTGGCATTTTCTCTGCTCATTGGTATTGAACAGAAAAAACATTTCCTTGATAAAACCGAAAATATGGATACAGAGGTCACACCGAAGTTTGGTACAGACAGGACCTTTGCATTTATCGGGACACTTGGCTACATGCTTTTTATTGCTGAGCCTAAGAACCTGTCAGCGTTCATTCTGGGCGGCGCAGTACTTGCAGTATTAACAGGAATATTTTATTACAGCAAAATTATAGAGAGCAAAGCTTACGGCGTAACTTCAATTATAGTAGCATTCATAACTTATGCACTTGGGCCGCTTGTTATTACTCAGCCAAAGTGGTTATCTATAGTAGTTGTTGTTGCCGTTCTGATACTTGTTGAAAGAAAAGATTTCCTTGAAAATATTTCGGCACAAATACAGACATATGAGTTCACTACTCTTGGCAAATTCCTGGTCATTGCAGGTGTTATACTTCCGATTGCCCCAAAAACATATGATATACCCTATGTGAACCTTTCACCCTACACGCTCTGGGTCACAGTTGTGGTAGTATCTTCAATTTCATATACAAGCTACCTGCTGCAGAAATTCGTTTTTAAAAATTCAGGTGTACTTATTTCCGGAATTTTAGGCGGACTGTACAGCTCAACAGCAACAACGCTTATACTTGCAAAGCGCAGCAGGGAGACCGGCACCGGCGAATCCAACCAGTACGCAGCATCAGTTGTTACTGCAACAGGCATGATGTACATCAGGATACTTATCCTAATGTTCATCTTTAACCAGGCTCTGGGTATGCTGCTTCTGCCGTATTTCGGTATACTTATAGCAGTATCTATTTTTACTGCCGGTTCAATTTATTTCATTCACAAGCCGCCGGTTAAGGAAAATGTTCTGAAGCCCGAAAACGGACATGAGAATCCACTTGAGCTTAAAACTGCGGCAATATTTGCAGTACTGTTCGTGTTCTTCAGTATGCTAACGCATTACGTCCTCCAGTCATACGGCTTTGGTGGTTTGAATGTCCTTTCATACGCAGTCGGTTTTACAGATATTGATCCGTTTTTGCTGAACCTATTCCAGGGTAAATATTCCATTGGTATTGATCTCATTGCAAAGGCATCACTGCAGGCTGTAATATCAAATAATATTTTGAAGGCTATTTATACATACATCTTTGCGGATAAACATACCAAAAAAATATCAATAATCGGTCTTGCAGTAATTACAATTGTAAATATAATCTTAGCAATAATAATATAACCTTATGAGAACTATAGCAGAAATACATCACCCCAAATGCCGGATAAGCATTTTCCTGTGGAACCAAAAATACCTCGTGAAATTTGAGCAGGATGGTCTGGAACAAACTTTTAAGATCAGCCAGTTTGATGTGATGAGTGAAGATAGATTGAAGGAAATGATAAATGAGGAGTTTATTGAATCCGCCTTAAAACGATTTGACAGCATGCGCGAAGATTTAAGTAAAATAATATTTAAAGCATAATCAGCCACAAAACTTTCAAAAACGAAAGTCAAGGACACTAAGACACTAAAAAAAGCATAATATTTTAAAAATAACATCTTTGCGACTTTGCGTCTTGGCGGTTTAATTATAATCTTTTATTCGTAATTCTTAATTCGTAATTGCCTGTAAGAATAGATAAATATCTGTGGTGCATCCGTGTATTCAAGTCACGCAGCATTGCAACCGATGCATGCGACGGCGGCAAAGTGAAAATTGAGGGCTCAAGCGTTAAGCCTTCCCGCCATGTTAAGATCGGTGAGGTAATAACTGTTCAGCAGGGCTATGTAAAACGTGCTTTTAAGGTTGTTGACCTGCTTGAAAAAAGGGTCTCTGCTCCGCTTGTAAAGAACTTCGCAATAGATATCACTTCGCAGGAAGAGCTGGATAAGCTCCAAACCGAGCGCTTTGTATCATACCAAAGCAAATTCAAAGGTGTTGGCAGGCCCACAAAGAAAGACAGGCGTCTGCTGGATAAATTTAAAGATTAATTTCAGATATACATTCTTAGAATTGATATAGCAGCCCTGAAAGAAATTCTTACTTTTCAATTAAATACATATAATCTATTGATTTACATGCGTAAATGAAACATTTTTACATTTAAACTAATTTTAATTATTAGTAAATTTGTGTTCAATTAAATAATAAGGAGCAGTATAATGTTATCAAATAAACTTCAGAGTGAGCTGAATAAACAGCTTAATAATGAATTCTTTTCAGAGTACGAATACCTTTCAATGGCTGCATATTTCCACGGAATGAACCTGGATGGTATTGCAAATTATTTCCATGTACAGGCACAGGAAGAACACTTTCATGCTATGAAAATTTTCCACTTTGTGCTTGATAAAGGCGGCAAAGTTGAGCTACAGCAGATATCAAAACCCGATGTTGAATTTGCTTCACCTGTTGCAGTTTTTGAAAAAGCTCTTGCTCATGAAGTTAAAGTGACCAAGGCAATTAACGACCTGATGGATGAAGCTATAAAAGAAAATGACCACGCAGTGAACAGCTTCCTTAAATGGTATATTGATGAGCAGGTTGAAGAAGAATCATCAGCAAGCAAAGCTTTGGGCAAGATGCAGATAATCGGCGGCAAAGGCGAAGGTCTGCTGATAATTGACCAGGAATTCGCAGGCAGAACTTTCACACCACCTCCTGCTGAATAATTTTTTAACTTAAAATTTTTCCATAAAAGGGAAGCCGTAATATGTCTTCCCTTTTTTTATATTTTATAATTTTATTATAATTTTTATTATACTTAATGCATAACACAAAAGATAACGCAGGTGTAATTAATGATAACTTTGATCATATGATGGAATTCAACCGTAAAAAATATTCAGATGTTACATTGCTTGAGCTGTATAAAGCAATACTTCTGCCAAGAATGATAGAAGAAAAGATGCTGCTGAACCTGAGGCTTGGCAAAATAAGCAAATGGTTCTCCGGTATCGGGCAGGAAGCGATCTCTGTTGGTTTAACAATGGCTATGCAGCCTGATGAATATATTTTGCCAATGCATCGTAACCTTGGAGTATTTACATCACGCGGGATACCCCTGGATAAACTTTTTATGCAGCTTCAGGGCAGTTTTAACGGATTTTCAAAAGGCCGTGAACGCTCATTTCATTTTGGTACCAATGAGTATCATATTGTGGGAATGATAAGTCATTTAGGACCCCAGCTCGGCATTGCCGATGGCATAGCGCTTGCTGAGCTTATGGAGAAGCTGAAAAATAAAAAACATGAAATTAAAACTACAGCAGTATTTTCAGGAGATGGCGGTACAAGCGAAGGCGACTTCCATGAATCATTGAACGTTGCTGCGGTATGGAACCTGCCGGTATTATTTATAATTGAAAATAATGCTTACGGACTTTCAACACCCGTTAGCGAGCAGTATAAATGCAAAGCATTGGTTGATAAAGCAATTGGTTACGGTATGGAATCATACCAGATAGACGGAAATAACCTGCTTGAAGTTTATGACAGGATATTAACACTCCGTAACAGCTTAAAGAAAAAGCCGCGTCCTGTATTAATTGAGTGTATGACATTCCGTATGCGCGGACATGAAGAAGCATCAGGTGTAAAATATGTACCCAAGGAATTATTCGAAAAATGGGAAGTTAAAGATCCTGTTAAAAATTATGAGGCATATTTAAAAGAATTGGGTCTGTTAAATGACGGGACTATTCAGGATATACGCTCAGCATTTAAAAGTGATATTGAAGCGGGGCTTGATAAAGCATCTGCAGAACCAAAGATAACACCCGAAACCAAATATGAATTAAGCGATGTTTACGCTCCTTACGAACCTTTAGTAACCGAACCCGGTGAGCAATCCAGAGAGAGGCGTTTTGTTGATGCAGTTTCTGATGGTTTAAAAGAAGCGATGATAAAACATGATAATCTTGTGCTGATGGGCCAGGATATATGTGAATATGGCGGCGTGTTTAAGGTTACAGAGAATTTTTATAAGGAGTTCGGCAAAGAGCGTGTAAGGAATACTCCGCTATGTGAATCAGCAATTGTAGGCGCAGCACTTGGGCTTTCGGTAAAAGGTTACAAAGCAATGGTTGAAATGCAGTTCGCTGATTTTGTAACATGCGGGTTCAACCAGATAGTGAATAACCTGGCTAAAATTAATTACAGGTGGGGTCAGAATGCCGATGTTGTTATCAGGATGCCAACCGGGGGCGGTGTTGGTGCAGGACCCTTCCACTCACAAAGCAATGAAGCATGGTTCACCCATGTGCCCGGGCTTAAGGTAGTTTACCCCGCAACACCATATGATGCAAAGGGTTTGCTTATAAGTGCCTTTGAGGACCCGAATCCCGTGTTATACTTTGAACATAAAGCATTATACCGAAGCGTGAGCGAAGATGTACCTGACAGTTATTACAACCTGCCACTGGGTAAAGCAAGATACGAAACCGAAGGCGATGATGTTTCTATTATAACCTACGGAATGGGTGTTTACTGGGCATTAAATGCGCTGGAAAATATGAAGGATATTTCCGCTGATATAATTGATCTGCGCACATTGCTGCCATTAGATTACGATACGATAACTGAGAGCGTTAAGAAAACCGGTAAAGTAATTATTCTGCATGAAGATACGCTATTTGGCGGCATTGGCGGCGAAATAGCCGCGTGGATAGCACAGAACTTATTCGAATACCTCGATGCGCCTGTAATGCGCTCAGGTTCGCTTGATACCCCCGTACCGTTTGCTTTGGAGCTTGAGCAGAACTTCTTCCCCAAGGAAAGATTTAAAGAACAGTTGAGGGAACTTGTGGATTACTAGCTTCTTACCTCTACATATCTGCGGCAGGTAGGAAGGCGCGAAGACGCAAAGAATGAATTCAATTATTTAAGTCTTGATTCATTTCGAATACTTTACATAAGGGCACCATTGTTTATATTTATACAGCTCAAATCTTTCATCTGTAATCTTCCTGATCTGTATTTTTTCCAGTTTTGGCCCTATGTAATCTAAGAGAACATTTAGATTCTTAAGGTAAACCCTAATATTTCGTGATTTAAAATCGTTAATAATGTATTCATTTTTTCCCCCACCCAAACTGGAAATTAGAATTGAATATGGTTGCTTATTTTTCGGAAATTTAATTTCTGTACAACCATTACTATCCGGAAAAAAAATATTTGTGTCCAACATGAATTTCCCTGAAAACCTAAGGCGAACCACTGAGT
>CAZOAP010000182.1:0-7218 GCA_964577645.1 uncultured Ignavibacteriales bacterium | reverse complement strand
TGTATATATTTGCGGCGGAGCTGACTGGACAAATCCAGCAGCAAGAAACACTGTATTCAGGGGTAAAATTAATTCCGGTGACAGGTCATTGATTACATGGGATTCAACCGGCGCAGTTTATCCCGGGGGCGTCAGGAATTCAATATACGGTTCTAACTGGGGTAATAAAGGGGTTATTGTAAGCGGAGGCTACCAGGTAACATCTGTGACAAATCAATGTTATGTTTATTCTCCCGGAGCTAATACATGGGTTCCGCAGCCAAATCTGCTGGCACCAAAAACAGATCACGGTGCCGCAAGTGTTCATATTGGTAATGTATGGAAATTCATAAGTGTTACAGGTACATCAAACAGATCAGGTGCAAACTCTACAACAGTTGATATACTTACCGATACTATGGATGCTGTAACGGGAATAGTTCAAACCGGGAACGAAATACCTGCTGCATTTTCTTTGAAACAAAATTATCCAAATCCGTTCAATCCTGTTACAAAGATCCGTTTTCAAATTCCCTTCTTGAGAGGGGAGTCCGAAAGACGGGGTGTGTTCACATACCTGTCTGTGTATGATGTTCTAGGTCAGAAAGTTGCAACTCTGGTAAATGATCAATTAAAGCCGGGGAAGTATGAAATAACTTTTGATGCTGCTGATCTGCCAAGCGGCACTTATTTTGCGAAGATTATTACAGGTGAAAATTCAAATACAATTAAAATGCTGCTTATTAAGTAATTATTATTAAGACTTCTGAAGTCTTTAAGACTTCAGAAGTCTGTTACTATGTATTTACCACAACAACCCTCCGTCAACACTCAGTGTTATGCCTGTAATAAATGCTGCATCATCTGATGCAAGGAATAAATATGCTTTTGCAATATCAGCTGCAGTACCAAGCCTGCCCATTGGAGTTCTTTCTTTAATATTATTTAATATCTTTTCGGGCACTGTTCCAAGCATTCCTGTATCAATGAATCCCGGTGCAACAGCATTAACTGTGATACCTTTTTTGCCAAGCTCCCTTGCCAATGTTTTTGTCATACCAATTACACCGCTTTTAGATGCAGCATAATTTGTCTGTCCAAAATTACCGTACAATCCAACAATTGATGAAGTATTAATTATCCTTCCGGATTTATTATCAGCCATATGCATAACAGCATACTTGGTCATATTAAAAACACCTTTCAGATTTATATTAATCACTTTATCAAACTGTTCTTCGCTCATTTTTGTCAGTGATGCATCGCTTGTAATGCCTGCATTGTTGATGAGTATATCAATACTACCGAATTTCTTTAATGTTTCGTTTATGCAAAAAAATGCCGAGGATTTATCAGATACATCTGTATTTACAAACTTACATTTTTCCCCAAGTGTTACCTCGGCAGCCTTGCCGGGTATTTCATCTATATCAGCAATTACAACGTTAGCTCCTTCTGAAATAAATAAGCCTGCTGTTTCTAGTCCAATACCGCCTGCACCGCCGGTTATAATAGCTGTTTTGCCTTCCAGTTTCATTTTTTAGCTTTAATTTGATTTGAATTATAAATTACTATTTTTTCTTCGGTAATAAAATACAGGATAAAGCCTTAAGTCTTTTAAAATCAGATGTAAATTTTTGTAACAAAAGGAACTTCATTCACTTAAATACTATTATTTAATGATAGTTAGTACACATTCCATTTCTTTACAGACTAAATATGCGTATTTTTGATAAATATTTATCAGATATAGATTGAAAAAAATATTATTATATATCGGTTTACCTGTTTTATTGCTTGTAATACTTGGCTTGATATTTGTCCCGAAGTTTATGGCAAAAAATGATAAACCTGATGCCGATAAAAAACAGAACCAAAACTCTCAGCGGATATCAGTTGATGGCTTTATCATCAAATCAGAAACCCTTGATAACAATATTAAGGCCATTGGTAATATTAAAGCCAATGAAGAAGCTGAAATAAGAAGCGAAA
This sequence comes from uncultured Ignavibacteriales bacterium, assembly GCA_964577645.1. GTDB lineage: Bacteria > Bacteroidota > Ignavibacteria > Tepidaquicellales > OLB5 > OLB5. The sequence continues at coordinate 5,247 of CAZOAP010000182.1, read as the reverse complement.
TTTCCCGCAAGATACGCGGGATTTATTTTAAAGAAGGTACGTATGTTGGTAAGGGAAGCACTCTGTTTAAACTTGATTCCGATGACCTGACAGCAAAGTTGAGAAGACAGGAAGTTGATGAAAGGCTTGCTGTAACAAAGCTTGACCGTGAAAAACAGCTTATTGAAAAAGGCTTAACCTCCCAGGAAGAATACGATGTGCTTGAAACTACACTGGAACAAATCAGAGCAGAAATATCCATAACAAGGATAGATATATCAAAAACATATGTGCGTGCGCCATTCAGCGGTATCATTGGCCTGCGGAATGTAAGTAACGGCGCTTATGTCACACCGCAGACAGTATTAACAACAATGCAGGATGTAAGTAAGGTTAAAATTGATTTTTCCATTCCGGAAAAATATATATACCTTTTCAAAAAAGGACAGATGATTATGTTCAAGGTTGATGGCATTGATGGCGAGTTTGAAGCAGAGGTTTATGCTTACGAACCCAAAGTTGAAAATGATACCCGTACACTTGTTTTACGGGCAATAACAACAAATGCAGGAAAGAAGCTTATGCCCGGAACATTTGCAAATGTTACTTTCATTGTCAGCCAAAGCAAGGATGCTATGATGATACCTACAGAAGCGCTTGTACCCAAACTGAAAGGTCAAAGCGTTTATGTTGTAAGGGACGGTAAAGCGAAGCTGACTGATGTGGATATTGGAGAGCGTACTGAATCACTGGTGCAGATAATTTCTGATAATGTTAAACCCGGGGATACGATTATTACCACTAATATTTTAAGAATTAAAGACAGCTCGCCTGTTAAAGTGGAGAGATCCAATTAAAGGATGAGTTTAAGCGCAACATCAATAAGAAGGCCTGTACTATCAATTGTATTTTCTCTGATACTGCTGATCTTTGGTATTGTTGCTTTTACGTTCCTTGAAGTACGTGAGTACCCGAGTGTAGATCCTCCAATTGTTACCGTGACCACATCATACGGCGGTGCGAACTCAGAAGTAATAGAAACACAGATAACAGAACCCCTCGAAGAATCATTAAACGGAATTGACGGTATAAAAAGCCTTACATCTCAAAGCAGGGAGGGCTCAAGCCAGATCACGATCGAGTTCAGCCTTGACCGTAACTTAGAAGATGCTGCAAATGATGTCCGCGACAGGGTATCAAGGGCACTCCGAAATCTTCCTCCGGATGTTGATGCCCCTGTTGTACAGAAATCTGACGCGGATGATTCACCGATCATTTTTATGTATGTTCAAAGCAATACTAAAAGTATACTCGAGGTAAATGCCTTTGCAACTGATGTAATAAAAGAAAGGATCCAGACGATCCCGGGAGTAAGCTCAGTTCGTATATTCGGTGAGCGTAAATATGCAATGAGGATGTGGCTTGATCCTGAAAAGCTTGCAGCTTATAAGCTCAGCCCCCTTGATGTAAGATCTGCACTTGAAAAGGAAAACGTTGAGCTTCCTTCAGGCAGAATTGAAGGTGATAAGACAGAGCTTACTATACGTACACTCGGAAGGCTAAAAAATGCAGAGGAATTCAATAATCTGATCATCAGGGAAACCGGAGGCTCAATAATCCGTTTCAAAGATGTTGGATATGCGGAACTAGGGGCTGAGAATGAAAGGCAATCCTTAAAGCGTGCTGGCATACTTGGTGTGGGTGTTGCCGTAACTATGCAGCCCGGTGCAAATGCTATTGATATATCCAATGAGTTCAAAAAGAGATATGAACAGCTTAAAAAAGATATTCCGCCTGAATACAACCTAGAAGTAGGTTTTGACTTTTCTGACTATATCAGGTCAACAATAAGTGAAGTTGAAGAAACTATATTTATTGCTTTTGGTTTGGTAATAATCATAATTTTTCTATTTTTAAGGGACTGGCGTTCAACTATTATCCCAATAATTGCAATACCGACTTCTATAATTTCGGCATTTTTTATTTTATACCTTATGGGATACTCCATAAATGTGTTAACGCTCGTCGGAATGATACTGGCTATAGGACTTGTTGTGGATGATGCAATTGTAGTGCTTGAAAATATCTATTCAAAGATCGAAGAAGGGATGCCTCCGCTGGAAGCTGCAGTAAAGGGCTCAAAGGAAATTTATTTTGCGGTTATTTCAATTACCATTACACTTGCAGCAGTTTTCCTTCCTATCATGTTTATTTCTGGTACAACAGGAAAACTATTTAAAGAATTTGGAATTGTTATCGCAGGCTCAGTAATTGTTTCTGCATTTGTAGCATTGACATTAACCCCCATGATGAGCTCAAGGCTGCTGAAACCTCATGATAAACATAACTGGCTGTACAATAAAACCGAACCATTCTTTGTAAAAATGATAAATCTTTACAAAAGAACACTCTTCGGTTTTATGAAGGTTCGCTGGATAAGTTTTGTTATAATCGGTGTTATCGGCATTTTGATATATTTTACAGGTTCATCATTAAAAGGAGAGCTTGCTCCCCTTGAAGACCGTTCGAATATCAGGATAAGTGCTACAGCACCCGAAGGCGCATCGTTTGAATATATGCAGAAATATATGGATGACCTGACGGAGCTTGTTCTTTCTACCACACCCGAAATACAGACACCCATTACCAATACAGGTGCTGGCGGTGGGGGAGCTGGTGCAACAAATACAGGAAATATGAATATGTTCCTTGTACCGCCCGATCAGAGGGAAAGAACACAACAGCAGATATATGACAAGCTTTCAAAAGATCTCAACAACATAACCGGAATAAGGGCAATTCCAACTCAACCGCCTACAATTGGCGCAAGATTCGGCGGTTCGCCAGTACAATTTGTTATCCAGGCACCTGATTTTGAAAAGCTTGCTGCAATTCTTCCGCAATTCATGGAAGAAGCAAAAAAACAGCCTGAGCTTCAGTTTGTGGATGTAAATTTAAAGATCAATAAGCCTGAGATCAATCTTACCATAGACAGGCAGAAAGCTTCTGCTCTTGGTGTATCGTTCAGTGATGTATCTACAATACTTCAAATGGCATTTGGCAGCCAGCGATTTGGATATTTTATAAAGGAAGGCAAACAGTACCAGGTACTTGGACAGGTTACAAGAGATAAGCGCGATAATCCTTATGATATTAAATATCTTTATGTAAGAAATAACAAGGGAGAGCTTATCCAGCTTGATAACCTTGTAACACTTAAAGAACAGGCTGCACCAACAACACGCTACAGGTACAACAGGTTTGTTGCTGCTACTGTTTCAGCAGCACTTTCACCCGGCTATACACTTGGGGATGGAATCGATGCAATGAGAAGAGTAGCTGCAACTGTATTACCTGTTGAATTCAATACAGCGCTTGCAGGCCAGTCAAAAGATTTTGAAGAGAGCTCTTCCAGCCTGTTGTTTACTTTCGTTTTTGCTTTAATTATAATTTACCTTGTGCTCGCGGCACAGTTTGAAAGCTTTATAGATCCGTTTATTATTTTATTGACTGTTCCATTAGCTCTTTTTGGGGCGTTGCTTTCCCTATGGGTTTTCGGCATGACATTGAATATCTTCAGCCAGATAGGAATTATAATGCTCATAGGCTTGGTAACCAAGAATGCTATACTTATTGTTGAATTTGCCAACCAGAAAAAAGAAGAGGGAATGGGTATAATTGAAGCCGTTGAAATGGCTGCCACGCAGAGATTCAGGCCTATACTTATGACAAGCTTAGCTGCTGCACTTGGCGCAGTTCCAATTGCTATTGGAATAGGCGCAGGAAGCCGTGTATCTCTTGGTGTGGTTGTTGTAGGGGGATTGATATTTTCAACTTTCTTATCCTTGTTTATTGTTCCTGCTGTTTATACATACCTTTCAAGACATAAAGCAAAGCTGGTTGATACAGAAAAGATCGAACACGATTTCGCGCTTGAAGATTAATTGAGTTTTACAATTGTTTAAGAAAATTACTCACTGCAAATTGTAAATGGAATTAGTATCCTTCTGAATCCTCAGTAATTACCACCTTACCTCTGAAAGTATAGAATAAATATACAAAGTAAGCCAAAGCCAGCACTATCCCTATTATCCACCAGACTGAACCAACCTGTAAACCATAATCACCAGCTTTAGCATTCTGCACAGTAAGGCTGTATTCCGGTTTTATTGATGAGGGAAGTAAATTAGGATATAACCCGAAAGCAGTACCGGACATCATTCCCAAAATGAATAATGCTGAAGAGAGAAATGTTTTCAGGTCGTCATTTTTAGATCTGAAAAAAACCATCCCGGCGAGCCCACTTAAACCTAAAATAGGAAATATAAAACCCCAGACATGATGCAGGTAGTTATCCCACATCCCGGGGCGAATATAGCTTGTTGCAGCAAACATTATCACTGATAGCAGCAATATAGCAGGGTTCAATAATTTTGATATTTTCCTGGCTGATTCCTGTACGTTACCTGTTGTCTTTAAAGCTATATAATTTGCTCCATGGCTTGTTAACACTGCTACAGCAACCAGTGACATAAGTACGGTGAACCAGTCAAGTATGCCTGATTCAGGTACTACTGTGAATGTTGTCCACAGCGCTTCAAAAAAGTAACCATCTGCCCGGAGCGGAACTCCCCGGATGATATTCCCGAATGCTGCTCCAAAAAATATCACAAGCAGCAGGCTTGAAAAACAAAAAACTGTATCCCAAAATGATTTCCAGAGCTTGTTTTCAACATGTTTCCTCAGCTCAATACCAAGTGCACGACCTATTAGCAGCCAGAGTACTATTATTAACGGCAGGTAGAATCCGCTGAAGCTTGATGCATATAGTTTAGGAAAAGCGAAAAAGAGTGTACCTCCTGCAGCTATCAGCCATACTTCGTTGCCATCCCAAACCGGACCTATAGCATTCAATAATGTTCTGCGTTCATTATCTGTTTTGGCAGTTTTAAGATAAAATATGCCCGTACCCAGATCGAACCCGTCGAGTATTACATATACTATCAGTATAAATGCCAGCGCTATGAACCAGAATGTTTCCATAGTTTTTTCCCCTCGCCATGCCTGCGGCAGGCAGGAAAGAGGGGATCTCAATTTAGTTAGAAAAATATATTTTTCAAATTTTCACACCTGTCATGCTGCTACGCCCGCCAAAGGCATGGAACTTGTTTCAGCATCTAAATTCAATATAATTAAAGTCGAAAAACGAGATTCTGAAACAAGTTCAGAATGACATATTAAGGATCATGCCTTCATCTTCTTCACATG
>CAZOAP010000181.1:0-7230 GCA_964577645.1 uncultured Ignavibacteriales bacterium | reverse complement strand
AAATGGATACCCAGGTTACTTAAATACTGGTCCGTTTCCTTAGCAAGTATTGAACGGTTCTTGCCAACTTCATAAAATACGGGATAGTCAGTCAGCTTTAGTGCATAGCCTTTCCTTATCTTTTCTATCTCCCCGTGCTGCTCAACCATGATATAGGCATTGCGCGCGTCGTTAAGCTCCCACAGCCTGCCGCCGGTAATTTCAATGTTCTCATGATTGATCACTTCCTTAAGCACATAGCTTAGCAGCAGCTTATCGCTGTCAAAATCAGGAAAATGCTTAAAAGCATTTTCAAGAGTCTTATATAATTTTCTTTGTTCCAATAACTTTTAATAAATTTCGTTAACTTGTCAGGATTCGCTTATCAGTTTTTTTTCTTTGTATAATTGACCCGTTTCGGCACCTATCACAAATGTTAATGATGAATAATACAGCCAGAATATTACAGCCACAATTGCTGCATATGTTCCGTAAACTCTCTGGTAATTTGCAAATGAAACCAGGTAAAAAATGAACAGGTATTTCAATGCTTCATAAAGAACTGCAGCGGTTAAGCTTGAAATAAGAGCCACCTTCTGGCTTACATACCCCTGCGGTACAAGTTTAAAGATTAAATAGAACATTATAAATGTAAATATAAGTCCAATAAAATGGGTCAATAAGCTGCTTACAAAGCCAAGCTGCAGAAGTACATCGCCAAAAAAAGATTTATCTATTGCTTCAAAAATTGAAAGAATGAAAGTGGTTGAAAATGAGAGTACAAACACGGTCAAAATAAGAAAAACCATGCCAATATCACGTAATTTTACCCATAAATAAAACGTATCACTCCTTGTTTTATATATCCTGTTCAGTACATCCCTTAGCGTACTGAAAAGTCCGCTGGATGTCCATAATATACCAATAGATCCTATAATTGCCGTAAGCAGTGAGTTATTTGAAAGCTCATCAATTGCCCCTGATACAAGTGTTGATATCTTCAGTTTGAGCTCAGGAGTTATACCAACAACATTGTTCAGTGAACGGTTCAGGTATTCCTGCGCACCATCTTTCTGAAGGTATATACCTAGAATTGAAAACAGAATTAAAGTAATAGGGATTATACATATTATGATATTAAATGCTATACTTGCTGACATAATCCAAACATGGTCTTCATCAAATTTACGGTAAAAGCCAAGGGCATAATATTTAGCCTCGCTGTAAATTTTACTTATATCAAGCCGTTTCTTTTTTACCGCGTTATTTTTCAATTAAGGCTTCCTGAAAATTTCTCTACATTCTGAACAAAACCATCCCTGTATATCACATCACAAACTGATTCTATCATTTCATTCATAACGACATCTTCATCTATATGTTTTACTTCTTTGCGTATTGCGTTATAGGCAGCTCCAGTACCTTTTCCGCACTTAAGAGGTTTCAAGAAATCAATTCCCTGGCATGAACAAAGTATTTCTATAGCCAGTATCTTCTCGCAGTTTACCAAAACCTCAAAGCATTTCCTTGCAGCAATTGAGCCAAGTGAATTATGGTCTTCCTGGTTAGCGCTGGTTGGTATGGAATCTACCGATGCAGGATGCGATAACACTTTATTTTCAGAAACAAGTGATGCCGCTGTATATTGCGCTATCATTAAACCGGAATTAAGCCCGCCTTTGGAGGTCAGAAATCTTGGCAGGCCGCTTAAAGAGCCGTCAACAAGCCTTGCAGTTCTGCGCTCGCTGATATTTCCCAGCTCGCTGAGAGCAATTTTCAGGAAATCCATCACCAATGCAACCGGCTCACCATGAAAATTGCCGCCTTCAATATGTTCATTTGTTTTGGCAAATATTAATGGGTTATCAGTGGCGGAATTAATTTCTGTTTCAATAACACTTCTTACATACTCTATTGTATCCTTAACTGCTCCATGTACCTGCGGCATACATCGCAGTGAATATGCATCCTGTACCTTGCCGCAATCAATATGCGATCTTCTTATTTCACTGCTCTTGAGTAACTTCCTAAGATTTGCCGCTGTATTTATCTGACCCTTATGAGGCCTTACCTTTTGCAGTTTATCACTGAAAGCAGTATCGGTTCCTTTTAATGCTTCAATACTGAGTGCTCCCGATATATCAGCAAGCTTTGAAAGTCTTTCAGCTCTGCCAAGTATTTCAACCGCAAAAGCAGTCATCATCTGTGTACCGTTTATTAATGCAAGACCTTCTTTTGCGCTGAGCTTAAAAGGCTTTAATCCATGTTTTGCAAGTACAGTTTTTGCAGGCAGAACTTCACTGCCGTAATATGCATGTCCTTCACCAATTAACACTCCCGCTAAATGAGATAGGGGAGCAAGGTCACCTGATGAACCAACTGAGCCCTGTGATGGTATATATGCAGTAATACCAAGATTGAAAATTTTTATAAGCTGTTCAACTAACTCTAATCTGACCCCGCTGTAACCTTTAACAAGTGAATTTATCCTTAAGAGCAGCATCAGCCTTACAATATTTTTTGGCAGCGGCTCGCCAACACCGGCTGAGTGCGATATAATTAAATTATGCTGAAGCTTTTCTATATCTTTCTGCGGTATCTTTATATCTTTAAATTCACCGAACCCGGTTGTAACACCGTAAATAACCTCATCATTTCTTATCCATTTTTCGATAACATTCCTTGAGCTTTTTATCTTTGCAAGGGATGCCTTTGATACACCGATCTTCAGGTTTTTATCAACAATTTCTTTTGCCTCTAAAACCGTTAAATTTTCACCGTTTAATAGCACTTTTTTCATATCAACAAATATAATTTAATATGTTTAAACATTAAAGATAATAAGGTTTTAGCTTGAATATGCAAGTAAATAATTGAGTATATTGTATTTAATTTTTTTCAAGTAACAAATGGGTAACATAACTATCCAATTTTTAAAAAAATCTGTTAGAACTTAAATTATTATGAAAACTATCAATATTTTCTTGTTGTCAATTTTCGTTATATTTTACAACTTCATGAATTCAATAAATTCGCAATGGGTTGATGATTCCTCAATTATCAGTAATTATGTAGTCCAGTCAGTAGCTGCGGACAATGAATTTAACTTTGTTGGTACTCAAAGTAATGGCATTTTTAGAGCTCCCATCAATACTTCAGACTGGGAAAAGATTTCAAAAGAAGAATTGGATGGAAAAAGCATAACTTCTATAGTTGTAATTGATAACATTATAATAGCGGGTACAAAAACTTATGGCATTTGGCGAACGACAAATTCTGGTTTAAATTGGACTAACACTTTACTGAATAAATCTGTAAACACTTTATTGATAAAAAATAATATTGTTTTTGCTGGTTTAGGCAGTAAAGGTGGTATTATAAAATCAACAAACTATGGTGCCAGTTTTGATAATACAAGTATTATTGGCAAACATGGTGTAAGATCTTTGATAAAAAATGAACTATTTATTTTTGCAGCAACTGAGGACCCTGGCATTATGAAATCTTCTACTAATGGAGATACCTGGGGAAATGTAGATATTGATATTGGTACTTATGGTATTAATATTTTGGCTATAAATGGTAATTTTATTTATGCAGGTACAGCAAAACATGGTATATATTATTCTCCTGATATAGGTAAAAAATGGTATAAATCTAACTTTGATGAAAATTCAGAAATATATTCCTTTGCATTTAACAATTGTTATGTTTTTGCAGCTACTCGCAATAAAGGAATATGTGTTTTAGACGAATATGGTGAAAGTATCGGCAGTGAATACTATGATGATCCTCATGGTTTAGATGTTTATAGTTTTTGGATTGACAACGGTTTTCTATTCGCAGGTTCAAGCAAGATGGTAAAAAAAAGAAAACTTACCTACGGACCTTATCAAAATTAGTTTCTACAAATAATGCTTTGTTAGAGAACCGTACACGCAATTGTGGGCTTTGAACCTTAACTAAACTTAACATTTTAACAAAAGCCATACGCCCGCGCTCACTTCGTTCACTTTTTTATTTATTCCCGCCCTTGCGACCCAGCCAAGTTTCATTTTCATAATTGATAAAAGCCATTTTCCCCTTTTCTAAAAGCATTAAGTACTATTAGACACATTGCGCTTCAAATTTTATCTGCCTTTCTTTTGCGAAACTTGCACGGTAAAGATCGCCTGCAGAAAACAGGCAGCCAATTTCGAGTGTTTATTCCGCCCGTTCATTTCACTTACGCACTCCTTTCACTTACTCATTGGCTAAAGACCCCGCGCTGATGCGCCACCGTGCTTCAAACAGTCGCAAAATTCATTTGCAGCTAAAATTCTGTACTTAGTGAAAAAACCCCGAAAATCGGGGTTTGCATTCAGCGATAAAAATGATCTAATTATGGAAAATTCATGTTTTATTTTAAAAATGAGTATTTCTGCTTATAGCCAAAAATGGTTTTATATCTTATTATTGTAAAACATTAAATGTATACTAAGATGAAATATATAATTTTCTATCTATTTTTATCTGTAATCTCATTAGCTTTTATCCCTGATTTGATGAACAATCCCCATAAAGGAATATATACATTGCCAAAAAAGTATAAACCAAGAATTTTGTCGAAACCTGTTAGAGAAGAAGATCTTGTCATTAACTTTAACAAATACCTAAATCCACCCAGGTATCGTTGTGGTGGACATAACTCTGTTAATTTTATAAATACAGCTTATATACTTCGCTTTATTAACGAATCGTCATTATCATTTTCAGGGAAAACATTTCAGGCATATTTACCTCTGCAGATATCAAGAAGTTTACGATACCTATAGAATATTGATATACGATTGCTTTCCCCCTGGTGCAAGGTCATAAACACCTTCATTTAAGCCATTTACTTATAAACGTCCTGATTGTGATTATTTTTAACTAATATGAAAACTATTTTATTGTTACTCTTTATTGCTTTTATCTTTACTTCATGCTCTTCTCAGAGGTACATTCCTGCCTTTTGTGCTGACCATGTTTTTAATCTGGAATCTGAAAAATATACATACCTTTCAAAAAAATATAGCCCTTCACTCGATATTTTTTCTGATCCTGATAACGTTTTTATCTGTTACTAACCGATTCAACAATTGATTTATTTTATTAAAGAAATATGAATAATCTATTGCTTATAATTACATTCTTTTTATCATTATTCTCTTCACCTGGCTATACCCCAGCCTTTGAAGCTGATCATGTTTTTAAAACCGAAGTTGAAAAACGGACTTATCTTTCAACTAAATATCATTTACCGTCATATTATCACGATGCTTGCGATGAGGATACTACCGGTTATTAAAGACTTTGTCTTAAATTCTCCAATTTCATTTAATAAAATCAAATATTAAATTTGAAAAACAAAAACCTGACAATATGAATTCATATTATGTTTCCACTTTTCTTCCGAATATATGTTGTATTCCGTAATTTTATTCCTGTTATTTTATTATATACCTTTTTTGATTACCAAAGGTATTTGTGATTATACCGGTAAAACTTATACTATTAACAGGCAATGGGGATTTGTTTTAGGTATTGGCATAATTGTTCTTATATTAACGGTATATTTATTTCCTAATCAAGTTATAGGCGGTATTTTAACTGTACTCAGTACATTAGGTATTTATAATGGCTTTAAGAAGAATGTAAAAGTTTTAAATCATTTACCAAAAGATCAACAAGAAGGTATTGAAATAACCGAAAACATTATAAATCGAGAGAAAAACGGAATATTTGAAAATAAAACGACAAACAAAGATAATTTTCTTACTACCCCTTTACATACACATTCATTAAAAGTAGATATTAATGCTAAAATTACTAAATCTGAGAAAATTTCTTTTATAAAGAGATTAAATATATTTAATTCATTATCGCGTAAAGATTTGGTTATTCTTATAACATTAATTTTTGTCTTATCACTCTCAACTTTATTGTATTTAAACAGGGGTTATTTAACATCATTTTTTGACAAAGACAATATTAATAAAGAAATTTTAACAAATAGGGAATTCAAAAGAACAAATTATAATGCTAAAATAAAATTTGAAAATAATCGCTTATACTTTAATATCGAAATATATAATAAATATTTTGGTAGAAGTGCTGATGAAACAAATATCGATATAATTTTTGTTGATATAAGCGGTTATTCACTTGAAAAAGTAAGAATTAAGGCAAGTGACTTGCTTAAAAAAGAGGAAATTTATTATTATAAAGATAATCTTCAAACTAAACAGGATATCTACCAAAAGATTAATAATGTAGAAATCACATTTAATGTCAACCGGACATATCGTTAAAATTGTGAAAATTGACATTATTTTGGTACTTTTTTCTTTACTACAAATTCCGGTATCAACTGGTCTGAAACTAATTACGAAATAATCTTAATTATAATGAAATTCATTTTCTAAATAATAATACTGGCTGGATGTGTGGTGATAATGGAATTATTTTAAAAACGTTTAATTCAGGATTGAAGTGGTATGAGCAAGCTTCTGGTTTGGAAAATTCATTAGTCACAATATGCTTCATCATGAAACAACTGGTTATTGTGCAGGCATTAATACATTTTTACATAAAACAACCAACGGAGGGGGTGAACCAATAGGTTTACATTCTTTTATGCAGGAAATCCCTATTCAATTTTCACTTTCACAAAACTATCCAAATCCCTTAAATCCATCTACAAAAATAAAATTTGGTATTCCCCTCTCGAGAGGGGTGGACGCCGTAGGCGGACGGGGTGTGTTAACAAAAATATCTGTGTTTGATATTTTAGGCAGTGAAGTAGCCACCCTCGTAAATCAGCAATTGCAGCCCGGCACATATGAAGTTGACTGGAATGCCTCAGCTTATACAAGCGGCGTATATTTCTATAGTATATCTTCAGGTGATTATAAGGAAACTAAAAAAATGTTGATTTTAAAATGATTTTATCATTTTAAAAGAAATCCCGATCTATCGGGAGCGTTAACAATTTAATATTTTATATGATATTATATAATTATATTACATAAAATAAATAATACTACTTTTCAATGAAAAATTTTACTTTATCTATTTTATTTCTTTTTACACTTCAATTTGTGACTTTTTCTGCCCCCGGTGATACAACATGGGTGAATGCATATACCAATGATTTTCATAACTGGGCTACAGTAAATTATACATCTGTTACTTTCCCTGATACAACGCATCACTATGAAAAAATATTAA
>CAZOAP010000180.1:0-7304 GCA_964577645.1 uncultured Ignavibacteriales bacterium | reverse complement strand
AACAAATTTGGTTAGAATGTTTATTTTTAACCTATTGCTTAATTGAAAATGTTTCCATATTTTTACGCTATTAATATAAATTTATTTAAAATTTAACACATTAAAGAAGAAAAATGAAGAAACTATTAACAGTTTTCTTAGGGATTATTATAATCTCTATGAGCTCTTTTTCACAGACAGGGTTCAATTCCGTTTTTTCCAAAGACGGTAGTTTTGTAATTGCTGTCGGTGATGGCGGTGCAATTTTCATTTCATATGATGGCGGACAGAACTTCGGTTCTTATCCGAATGCAGGCGCAACAAATTATAATTCAGTGCACGCAGTTAACCAGAAAGTATTTTTGGTTGGTGATGGCGGTGCAGTTCAGGTAAGCTTAAACGGCGGCGTAACCTATGCAAGTTATGGTTTAGGCGGCGGTGACCTGAATGGAGTTTATTTTGTTGATGAAAATACCGGCTGGGCTGTTGGCTCTGGCGGAAGAGTTGTTAAAACTGTTAACGGCGGTGTTAACTGGTCAACACAGACAAGCGGCACAGCAAACAATCTTAATGGTGTTAAGTTCTTAAATGCAAATACCGGTTATGCATGCGGTGATAACGGTACAGTTATTTATACGGTTAACGGCGGTACTACATGGTCAAGCTACTCAACAGGTACCACAAAAAATCTTCTTTCAATCGATGCAGTTAATCCAAATATAGTTGCAACCGGTGCTGATGGTATCATAGCAGTATACAACGGTGCAACATGGTCTGTTAAAGATTACAAAAGTGTTATTAAGCCTGATGTCAGAGGCGTATCAATGCTGAATGCTTCAGCTTTCTATACATGCGGCGGCGGCGGATTCATAAACTTCTCAAGTGATGCAGGTAATACACGCACATACCAGGCTAATCCTATGCAGGGCTATTTAAGTGATATATTTTTCTTTAATAGCAGCAGAGGATGGGCTGTAGCAAATAATAACAAAGCTATTTTATGGACAAGCGATGGCGGAAGCACATGGCAGTTCCAGACAGGTGTTTCTGTTTCCAAATCATACGTTACAAAAGTTTCAACATCAGGCAATATCGGTAACCCGTTCTGCCTGCATCCAAAGAACAAGAACGGTGTTTTCATACTTTCAGGCAATGTTTTAAGAAGAAGCCTTGATAAAGGTGAAACATGGGTTACATTAAACGCATCTGTACCGGGAAGCTCAGCGCATTCATTCTACGTAAATGCAGTTGATACAAACATGATGATAGCTTCAATGGGTTCATCAGGCGGCAGAGTTATAGTAAGCACAGATTACGGTACAACATGGACAAATTCAATTGCTTCAATTAACTTAACTTCATACGGTATGCCCCTTGAAGTTGACCCTAACAATCCGAATATAGTTTATTTAGCTCCTGATAACGCTCCGATGAGAGTTTCAACAAATTGGGGCGGTACATGGACAAATTTAAGCGGCGGTGAATCCGGTATTTTCAGAAGTCCGTGTGATGTTATCGTTCAGTTTGAAAATCCAAACACAATTTTAGTTGGTGATGGTACTACAGGTTCAGGTTCAGGTAAAGTTTGGAAATCGACCGATGGCGGTATGACATGGGCGCTTATCAATACAGTATCAGGCTCAGAAGTACCAATGATGGCAAATACTTCACTTGATCTTAATCTGATCTACCACACAACATGGTCATCAGGCAGCTTCTGGAGAAGCAATAATATGGGTTCATCATATACAAACTTAAACCAGAGCGGAAGCCTTTGGGCAACTGATATTGCAAAAGATGATCCGACAGCGGTATCATATGACCAGTACGGTACAAACACCTACTTATCACTTGATAACGGAACAACATTCACAACATATCCTGCAACAAGCTCACCGGCTGCAGGTGTTGTATTCATGGATAAAGCTAATATTTTATACCAGCACGGCAGCGGTGTTTGCAAGCTGAACATTACATACACAGTTACACCGGTTGTATCAAACGGACAGATATCATCTGAAGTACCAGCAAGATTCGGTTTATTGCAGAACTATCCAAACCCGTTTAACCCAACCACACAGATAAAATATGATATCGCTAAAGCATCATTTGTATCATTAAAAGTATATGATGCTATCGGAAATGAAGTATCAACAATATATAACGGCAATTTAAATGCCGGCAGGTATTCAGCAGATTTCAACGCATCAAATCTTTCAACTGGCATTTATTTCTATTCACTTTCAGTTGACGGGATAAAAATAGATACAAAAAAGATGATACTTGTAAAATAATAAAAACATAAAGTTATATTTTCAAACCCCGGTTATTTAATAGCCGGGGTTTATTATTTGTTGATTTATGGGTAAATTTGTAAAAATCATTAAAAATTAAAAAATGAAACTGAATTCTAAAAATATTTTTATTTATCTGTTTGTTTTATTTGTTATAGGCATATTTGCTTATTCATTCATATTTTTTCCGTGGGGTTATGTTGGTACTACACGCAAAAATCAGGTAAACCTGGGCTGTGTTTGTCATGGTGATACAGCTACATCAAGCGTTACTGTACAGATAATCGGACCCGACAGTATTCCCGCCGGGACAACAGCGTTTTTCCGTGTAAAAACTTCTCACGGTCCTGCTGTTATGGGCGGTTTTAACCTTGCACACCAGAGAGATGTTGGTGATGACTCTCTAACACTTTCATGGGTTCCCGGTGATACTATGGTAAGAAGGCAGGAAGGTGAGCTTACTCACACAAATCCAAAGCCTTTTGATAACGATACAGTTTCCTGGGTGGTTAGATATACAGCTTCAAATGTTACCGGCTGGGATACATTGTTTGCAACATCAAACAGCACAAACGGTAACGGGCACTCAGATGGAGATAACTGGAACTGGAGCCAGAATAAGCCTGTAAGGATTTATAATCCTATCGGAATAATTAACATCAGCTCTGTTGCTGAGGAATATTCGATTTCACAAAACTATCCAAATCCGTTTAATCCTATAACACAGATAAAATTTTCAGTTGCGAAGTCATCTGATATTAAGATCCGTGTATTTGATATATTGGGTAATGTTATATCAGAGCCTGTGAATCAGAAAATGTCCTCAGGCACGTATAAAGTTGATTTTAACGGATCAAATCTTGCAAGCGGAGCGTATTTTTATTCACTGATAGCCGATGGTGTTACAATTTCTACAAAGAAAATGCTGGTGATCAAGTAATCACCCTTTATAATAAATTAATTCTTTAAGGAGACAGTTTCAATACTGTCTTTTTTTTTGGGGAAATATTTTTATATAAATATGGTTTTATTCAAAAAATACAATAATTAGATAATCCTTGCAAAAACTATTGCATATATAGAGAAATGCTTATATATTTAGTAAAATTAACTGACATTTTAACAAACTAACCAATCACAGATGAAAAATTTTACAAAAATTTTAATGCTCTGCTTTTTTGTAACAGCAGGGATCCTCATCTTTCAGGCACAAAGTTTCGATGGTTATAACTTTGAGTATGATAATGACCCTTTAATTGATAAACCAACAAGGGAAGCTTATTTACAATTTCATGCAAGACATGATGACGGTCAGCAGGATATTGTAACAGATAACCTGGGTTACGATAACTATGATGCAGGTATTTCTTTTGCAGAAATGAATGCAACAACAAATCCGTTAAATCCTTTACAGATGTTTTTTGGTGTTAATGGTGCATCAGCGCCTCAGGATGCATACAATACAACAAACGGTGGTTTAAACTGGACACTTTCACAGCCATCATATCAGGGTGGCACATGTTGCGATCCATGGACAGCATATCTATCAAATGGTAAACTTATATATGCTTCAGGTGTTAGCAATCAGTATATTTACATTTCAACAAATAATGGTACAACCTGGACAGCCCCGATATTTACTGTTTCAGGAAACGATAGGAATACAGTAGCTGCTGAATTAACAGGTACAGGTCCATATGCAAATTATTTATATGCTGCAATTACACCAGGTAACTTTTCCAGAAGTACTAATGAAGGCGTTTCATGGACACAGACTTTCACTTCTTCAAATACAGTTCCCGGAACTATGATAGCTGTTGGACCAAATGGGACTACAAACGGCGGCTGCGTAATTTATGTTACAAACACTGGTTCAACAGTACCCTGCGTTTATAACTTCCACCGTTCACTTGATGGCGGTGCAACATTTACTGCAAATGTATCAACTTTAAACGATGCCGGTTATGTAGGAACATTAAATTCAGCCGGAAGACTAGTAATAAATAATGCAAGAACAAGACCCTATCCAATGATAGCTATGGATAATTCAAACGGTCCTTACAGAGGAAGAGTGTACCTTGTTTATGCTTCAAATGAACCTGCAGGGAACGGTAATAAACCTGATATCATTTTAAGATACAGCACAGACCAGGGTTCAACATGGTCTGCAAGAATTCGCGTTAATGATAATGCTAATCCTGAATTAAGTGACCAGTGGTATCCTGCAATATGGTGCGAACCTACCACAGGTAAGCTTTATATTAAATGGTATGATACCCGTGAGAACCCTGCTTCATACACAACAGGTGTATGGGCAACATACTCAACAACAGGCGGCACAACATTTGCACCAAACCAGAGAATTTCAAATGCATCATGGACCTATCCATGTCCTGCATGCGGCGCAAACCAGAACTGTTACAGAGGCGACTATGATGCTTTTACAGCAAACAAAAAAGTGGGCTTTGCTATTTGGTACGATCCAAGAGGATGCAACTACCAGAACATGGGTGCTTACTTCCCGGATTTTGCAATGAAAACAACACCATCGATCGGTATTACAAACGGAACAAATGACAGCGGTTTTGCTTATGTAAGCATTCCGGGAGTAAAATTATATTCTGATACAGCATTATTCAGCGCAACAGTTACAAATCCGCCGGGAACAGGTACTTTAACTTTAACATTCCTGAACAGGACAACACCTGCAACACAGAATATATTAACTACCTTCCCTGATTCATTAAGGTTAAGGGTTAAAACATCAGGCGGCGTTCCCAGTGCATTGTATACTATCAGGGTTCAGGGTAACGGGCCAAACGGTACACCTGTTCATGTAAGAACACTGACAGTAAATGTAGGTTCAGTTGCTATTAACCATAACAGCTCAACAATACCTGAGAAGTTCTTCTTATACCAGAACTATCCGAACCCGTTCAATCCTGCTACAAAGATCAGGTTTGATCTTGCAAAAACAGGTAATGTTAAGCTAGCAGTTTATGATATTTCAGGCAAACAGGTTGCTGAAATAGTGAACGGAAGTTACGGCGCAGGTGAATATTCATTTGATTTCTCGGCTGAAAACCTGGCAACAGGCGTATATTTCTACAAGCTGGAAACACCTGACTACACAAGCATTAAGAAAATGATATTGGTTAAATAATTATTGCACTTTTTTATTGTTCAAAAGCCCGGTCTTATGACCGGGCTTTTTTTTGAATAATTTCTTATACTTCTAAACAAAAATTTAAAAATAATTGATCTAAATAATCAAAATTAACCTTATTGCAGACTTTTTTTAATTTTCAATTATTGCTATATTATTTAAGCAATTAACTATTTTTAAACTAATCTACTACAAATGAAAAATATTACAAGATCTGCTCTCTTGGTTCTTATTGTATGTTCCGGGATTTTCTTCTTCCAGGGACAAAATAGTTTTTTAGGCTGGGATGATGATCCAAATTTAGACAGGATTCCTTATGAATATATTTATAACAATATGAATAAAGCTCCTGTTTCACCACAGCCTTTTGTTGTAACAAGTTCTGATTATTATGATAACATTGATATTGCAATAGAACTTGCCGAAGGCCATATTTCTATGAATCCACTTAACAGATTAAATGCATTTGTTGCATTTAATGCTTCTGGTTCGGTTGGTTCATCACCAACAGCAACTACTGATGGCGGAATAACCTGGGTTAAACAAAATCCCAGCTGGGGCAGCTCTATGGCAGGCGACCCGTGTACTGCTTATGACAGTTTAGGCAATGCTTTCTTTGAAAATATGCTTTTATCCGGTTCATCAATTATTGGTACAAAAATTGCTAAATCCACAACAGGGGGAATTTTCTGGTCATCTGTTGCACAGGCAAATTCAGGAAATGATAAAAACTGGATAGCTGCAGATCAGACTGGTGGACCTTATAAAGGTAATGTATACAGCACTATGACTAACTCCTCTGTATGTAATTTCGCAAGAAGTACTGATGGTGGCGCTACATTTAATGTAGTTACGTCGCTAAGTCCACACGGATTACCAGGCGCTATGCCATGTGTCGGACCAAACGGCAGTATACAGGGCGGAAGCGTTTATGTAGTTACAAATGCCGGTTCATCATTTTCACCAACATATACATTCTTCAGGTCTACTGATGGCGGCACTACATTTACACAGCAGTCACAGGCTGTTTTTGCAAACTGCGTTGGAGATAATGTAGGCGGCAGAAATTCCGTACAGAATATGAGAACAAGACCATATCCTTTCATAGCAGCTGATAACAGTTACGGACCAAACAGAGGCAGGTTATATATTATTTATGCTTCTAATACTCCGGTTGGCTGCGGGAACAAACCTGATATATTCTGCAGGTATTCGTCAGATTTTGGTGTAAACTGGTCAAATGCAGTTAAGGTAAATGACGACCCGAATTCAGAAGCAAATAACCAGTGGCATCCTGCAATGTGGTGTGATAAATCCACAGGAAGATTATATGTCCAGTGGTTGGATACAAGGAATACTCCAACCAGCGATAGCTGCGAAGTATATGCAACTTATTCGGATGATGGTGGTCAGACATTTGTTCCAAATGTAATGATCTCAAATGCCAAGTTCAAGATCAACTGTACTTTCTGCGGCGGCGGCGGGACACCTTTATATTTAGGTGATTATAATGGAATAAACTCCGTTAATAACCAGGCAATGTTATGCTGGGCTGATTTCAGAAATTCTAATTTTAAAAGTATGATCGCATTTTTTCCGGATTATGCATTTAAAAGCAGAACTGCAACCGACAGTAATTATTCCGGCGGTCAGTCAAAAGATTATTTTATTGGAGTACCCTCAGTAAAATTATATACAGGCAGTGTTAAGTTTTCGTATAACGTTACACTCCCTCCTGCACAGGGCAGTATAACTGTACAATTTCTTAACCGTACAAATAGTCAGCCTCTTGATTCATTAACAAGCTTCCCTGACTCTTTAATAATGAGAGTAACAACAGCTCCAGGAACAACACCCGGCAATTA
>CAZOAP010000179.1:0-7315 GCA_964577645.1 uncultured Ignavibacteriales bacterium | reverse complement strand
AATCAAATGCATGAAGCGGCTGACCGCACTCCATCATAACATAGTTGGTAATATCAACAACATTATTTATCGGCCTAAGTCCGATACCTGTAATATAAGATTTAAGCCAGTCCGGTGATTCCTTTATTGTAATTCCTTCAACCATTGCTCCGCAATATCTCAGGCAGCCTTTTGTATTTTCAATTTCAACTGAAATTTTCCTTTCAAGCTCGTTACCGTGAAAGCTATTGCTTAAGGTTGGTTCCTTGACCTTGCCGCCTGTTAATGCTCCAAGCTCACGTGCAACACCAAAGTGTGATAGAAGGTCACCCCTGTTAGGCGTAATACCAATTTCAATGATAACATCATTCTGCTTAAGATATTTTGCAAAGGGTGTGCCAACAGGTAAATCAGTATCAAGTACCATAATACCTGAGTGGTCATCACCAAGCTCAAGCTCTTTAGCTGAGCATATCATGCCTTCAGATACTTCACCGCGCAGCTTTGCATTTTTGATCTCAAAGCCGCCGTTTGGCACAATCGCTCCAACCAATGCTACACACACGGTCTGCCCTGAATCAACATTAGGCGCACCGCAGACGATATTCAGTATTTCGCCTGTACCGGCATCAACTTTACAAACGCTTAATTTATCAGCATTCGGGTGTTTTTTGCGTTCTAAAACCTTGCCTATTACAAAGTTTTTTAGCCTTTCTTCCTGATTTTCAACACTTTCTACTTCAATGCCAAGATCAATTAATCCCTTAACCAGGTCATTTATGGGAAGAGAAATATCTATATAATTCCGTAACCAATTCAGTGAAATTTTCATAATTTGCCCCATAGGGGCTCTCCAATGGAGTCCTTCGGACCTTTTGGAGCAAATATACTTAAGCGAATTTTAAGTATAAAGGAATGAATTTATGCGGTTTTGCCGCAAAGCTTATCGCATGACTTTAAGCTTGATTGTCTTACCAGTCATCCAGATGAGTAAAGTAAATTAAAATATAAATGTCTGCTTCACTCTTTCTGAACGCCTTAAGTAGAAAATGATCAGTATAGCTACAACTATGCTGAATGCCAGCTTTTGCCACATTATAGTAGGGTCGCTGGCTAAGTGACTGAAGAGTATGTATGATAATGCTTCAATAATGACTTCGGCTATCAGGTATATTGTCATTATTAACGGAAAGCGGCTGTTCCTTTTGAAGAAATAATAGAATACCATGAATGCTCCGAATGCAAACAATAGACTTGCAGCTAGCTCATAATATACAAATACATTTAACAGCGCGGCATCTGTCTGCGGCTTTTCCTTTATATAGGCGTCCTTCTCACCCAGCAGTTTATAAAATAACTGCAGGTTACCAACCCAGCTCATAGCATTTAATATTATGAATACCTGAATTGCTATCAGCCAACCGCCAAGTGTCCGGGTATTTATTTCCTTCTTTACTTCACTTTCATTATTATCCATCTACAAAGATAAATATTTACATAATAAAAAAGGCATCTTAAATTAAGATGCCTTAGAAAAATAAATATTAATTAATTTGTTTTCATTGGATTGCATTGACAGTATCAATGCATGCATCAACATAGTTGATGCACTCCAAAAATATTATTTCACAAGGATCATTTTCTTTGTTTGTACAATATCACCTGAAACTAATTTATAATAATAAGTACCGTTCGAAAGATCTGCAGCATTGTATGTAATTTTATACTCCCCTGCTTTAAGATCATTATTGACCAACTCTGTCACAACCCTGCCAAGAGCATCAAATATTGTAACATTAACAAATCCGTTTTTGGGAATTGAAAACTCAATATTAGTATTGGGGTTAAACGGATTGGGGTAGTTCTGCTTCAGTTCAAATTTTTCAGGTATAGTATTTGAAATTGGCTCAATACCGGTTAACAATGTTCCTTTTGATATTCCGCCATTTGACCTTACCCCATAATACGTAATATTATTAGCCCTATTCTTAGCAATATGCCTGTAGTTACCTGCAGGTGCTGTATAACTTGTTACCCAAGATACACCGTTATTTGAGCTTATATAAATATCCGTTGCCTGTCTTACTACTACCCACTGTGTACCAAAACCTGTTATACCTGCAAGATTAGCTGTACCGGGTAGTGCTGCCGGCGGTGAAACCCAGTTTGTGCCTGCATTGGTTGTGATAAGTAATGCTGT
Source organism: uncultured Ignavibacteriales bacterium (assembly GCA_964577645.1). Classification (GTDB taxonomy): domain Bacteria; phylum Bacteroidota; class Ignavibacteria; order Tepidaquicellales; family OLB5; genus OLB5. The sequence goes on along the minus strand of CAZOAP010000179.1, from coordinate 5,136 downwards.
GCCTCCTGTAAATCCAATTAAGGGATTGTTGAACCATATTGCATATGAATTAACCTGTCCAGTTGTTGGCTGGGTTTGCCAGCTGACAAGGGTTAAGCTTTTATATACTCTTGTGTTATTTGTACCGAACCAGACACCTGCTGATGCATCAAAGAAGAATGAATTGTTCCATCCTGCATCACTGCCTGCCTGGGGAAGGTAAAATGTTGAGGAATCCCATGTCATGCCGCCTGTAGTAGTTCCCCATAAAGACCACCTGCCGCCGACCGGATCACCCATCATAAATCCCGCAAATGAGTTGCCCATCTGCACGGAGTTAATGAAACCGCTTGTTTCAGTGAATACCTGGGTCCAGTTTGCACCACCGTTTGATGTCCGGTATAAAAATGATGCTGCTCCGGAACCTGCTACGAGTGCGGTGTTTGCATCAATTGCATATATGCTGTGAAGGTCTAAAGTGAGCGGAATTGGAGCAGCGTTTACGCTGACCCAGTTAGTACCGCCATTTGTTGTACGAAGTACCCTGCCTGCATAACCGCATATCCATGCGTTATTATCATCAACAATAGAAACTGATGTAAGCTGTGTGGTGAGTCCGCTGGTCTGCTCAACCCAGCTGATAGGCTGTGAATTTGTTGTAATAACAGTAAAAAATACTGAAATGAAGATCGTAAATAATAATTTCATTTTTTCCCCCGAAATTATAATTTATATGTAATATTTACAGTAATATATTTTCATATGCAGGATTTAGCAATACAGTCAAAACGTGATACGGAATTTTTGACGGGAATTAAAAAAGACGCCCTGTTGGACGTCTCTAAAATTTTTTTTTGCTTTTTTTCTTTTGCCTTTTTACTTAATCAATACCATCTTTTTAACGCTTACAAAATCATCGCTTGTAAGTCTATAAAAATAAACGCCTGATGCATATGGCGTCGCGTTCCATGATGCGTTATAAACACCGGGCTCCATTTTGCCATTAATTAAAACACTTACTTCCCTGCCTAAAAGATCATACACTGCAATTTTGATATTCGATGTTTTTGGAACATCAAACTTAAATTGTGTTTCAGGGTTGAACGGGTTTGGATAATTTTGATACAGAGCAAATTTATCGGGAACATTTGTATTATTATTTGTGATACCGATTATCACACCGGGTCCCCCGTTAAAACATTTTACTCTGCCGTCACGACAAACTCCAACAAATTCATTCCATGGATTACCGTCAACACTGTTAAGCGCAGCTACCCTATCGGCACGCTCACCCAAAGTAGAGCCAAAAGAATATTCATAAACTATATTACCTGTTTTACCATTCAGAACAAATACTTTGCCCGGCTGCTGGGTAGAATACAGAACTTCGCTAATTGTATCACCTGAAATATCGCCAAGCATATCTGCATCACGGATGTATGATGCACCGAAAGATTGTACCCATTGCTGCAATCCTGACTTTGAATCTACCCTGAAAGCAGTTTGCGGGCCTGAGCATGTAAGATCAGGTGAGCCGTTCTTATCAAGGTCATCCAAAATTTCAACCGTACCGTTATTGCTTGAACCCATATTAACCAGCCATGATTGTGTTCCGTTACTGCCGGATAATCCCAGAACAGTTCCGTTAAAACCATATGAAGCTACAATATCAGTATTACCATCACCGTTAATATCAGGAACCTGTTTCATGCTCCACACGGCATTCAGAGTACCCGGAAGCGGGAAGTTCCACATATTATTCCCTGAATTATTGAAACCGTTAATACCATAGGGTCCGCCGTTTGAAGTATATGTTATTGCCCCGCCTAAAGTTGTGGAAACAATATCATAAGTAAATTCTGAGTTCTGAACGTATGTCCATAATACCTGTCCGTTTACACCATTCAGGCAAATTGCTGAGTGTCTGCCGGGATTTGTTGAGCCTTCACCGCTTGCTGAGATAAGTACATCTTTTTTGCCGTCAGCATTGAAATCACGGTCAATTTTAATACCCATTATATCACCGTCATAATTTGTATTGGGTCCTGCATACTCCCATATCACTCTTCCTGTTGAGCCGGATAATATATAAACTTCTTCATTGCCGCCGCCGCAGCCTATGGCAACTTCTTTCACACCATCACCGTTTAAATCATCCATGATCTGCATTGCATCTTCCCAATCAACTGAACCTGTATTATTGGTGCCAAAGTATGAATTAAATTTCCATATTGTATCAGCGGGTCCCGAGGAGTTACCGTTATAGCAAATTGTCCAGTAATTTTCAGTTGCGCATATCATATCGGCTATACCATCGCCGTTTACATCGGGAATTTGTTTTAAGCTCTTCGGCTGCGGGTCATCTGCTGTGGTTAATGGGTTATCAGGTATTACACCTTCCCATACAATGTTGCCAAGAACAGGTGCTACATCTATACCGCTGCCGGTTAATGAAATTTTAGCAGAGGAATTGTTCACAGCGTTGGTTGAGAAAATTGCAGAGTCATTGAATGTACCCGCAGCAATCGGATTAAACCATATTCTTAGAGTCCTTGTTGTCTGCGGAGCAATTGTTATCGGGAATTTTGCATTGGTAGTATCATAGCGGTACCTGGCCGTGGAAAATGAACATGAATTTAGAATAAGAGGCTGGTTGCCCTGGTTCGTGATATCAAAAGTAAATCCGCTGAGTGAATTTGTTCTTTTTGAATTAAAGTTAAAAGATGCCGCAGAAGCACCAAAATATGCTCCTGTGAAAACACCTTTGCCAAGAAGAGTAACAACTTTTACAGGGTTTGCAAGATCGTTGCTGTTTATTCTAAGCTCGCCTGAAGTAGTATCATAAACCAATGGTGTAAATCCAAGTGTATAATTCTTTGATGAATTTGGCTGAATAGTATCTGGCACCGTATTAGGTGTGATTGAAAATCTTGGGTTAGTAAAATTATAGCTGCTGATAATAAGCTTTCCTGAACCGAGATTATTGATAGTAATAGGCTGGTTTCCTGTAGTGCCAATAATAACGTTGCCAAAATTTACATTACTAAGGCTTGTAGTTATTATGGGACTGCCTTGCCCGTTTAAAACATACTTATATAATGTACGGTATTGATTTACATTGTTACCTACTCTGTAAGCCATTAGCCAGAGATTATTGCCATCCCAGAATAAACCGCGCGGGTCGCAATCACCATCGGGGTCGGGGGCTGCAAATGAAAATATAGTATCGCCAACCGCTTTACGGTAAGCGTAAATCCTTTCGGGGTCACTCTGGAAATTATCGGTTACATACAATATAGTATCACCTTTAACAGCAATTCCCTGAACCTGTTTACCGCGTAACGGAATAGAATCAACCACGCTCTTTGTAGTGAGATCGAACTTATATGCATATGCAAACGGGTATGATGCAAAATCAGGATAGTAGATTGCTGCCCAGAGATGATTGGGGCCATCCATTGCGATACCGCCTATACCTATAGTTGTATTACCGTATAACGAAGTTATCCTTATAGTATCAACCGGGCTGCCTGAGGAGTTTACTTTGATTATCCTTGAATTAAGCCCAGACGCATTTCTTGCGATCCAATACCCGGTACCATCCCATGTGAGGCCGTTATTGAAATTAAAAACAGTCGCAAGGCTGTCTTTTATTACACCGGTTTTGGATATTGTATAGATCTTTCCGTTGTTGCTTGAACCGATTCGTAAGGTATCATTTATTTGTGTAATTCCCCAGAAACCATTATATGCTGTTGTACCTGGGAAGGAATATGTTGAGATCAGCGTCTGTGAAAATATCACAGGAATATTCAGTAAAAAGAGGAATAAAATATATGTAATTTTTTTATTCATTTTTTTAAGCTCCGTTATTTAGGTAATATACAGGCAATAATCTAAAATTTAATAATAAAATTAAATGCAAATAATAGAATTCAAAAAAAAAGCCCCGTAAATTAAATTACGGAGCTTTTAAATCTTTTATTTCAGGTTATTGACCTTCTTTTTTCGGTTCTTTCCTGATCTCTTTTGAAGGAGCTATCTTTTCGATATTTACTTCGTTATTCCCGCTGTTTTCAGGATCATTGCTTCTTTTGTAGTTCCTGTATTCAACATTGCTGCTGTTTGTTTTGGGAGCGTAGTATTTTCTCTTATAGCTGTTTTTCCTCTTTTTGGATGAATATTTCTTCTTTTTGGAAGATTTCTTCTTTCCGGTATATTTCTTTTTACCAGAGTACTTTTTCTTCTTTGAGTACTTCTTCTTGCCGCCGGAGTACTTCTTTTTTGAGCCTTTCTTTTTCTTTAAAGATTTTTTGGTCTTTTTAGAAAATTTCTTTTTGGGCTTTTTCTTTGAAGTTTCGGTATTAGCGGTTTGCTTGCTTTCAGCAGCGAATCCAACGACAGGCAGACTGGCGATACCAAAGGTTAGAATCATAGCCCATACGAGAAATGTTCTTTTGGTCATTAATTACCCCCCTTTCGAGTAGTTTAATTTAATAAATCAATACAAATATACGTATTTTTTTAAAACTAACAAACCAATTTTTCATCTTTTATAGTTAGTAAAATATAGGTATTTTGCATAAATGTTGGAAAAATCACTAAAAACGGTACTAATTGCTATGAGCGGAGGGGTAGATTCCTCTGTGGCAGCCCATTTACTGAAGGATGAAGGCTATAAACTGATAGGGGTAACCATGAAAACCTGGGGATTTGATGATATCCCAGAGAAGGATTCCGGATGCTGCTCACTGGAAACTATATATAGTGCAAGAAACGTTGCTAACCAGCTTGGCTTTCCGCATTATACTTTCGACTTTACAGACAGGTTTAACGAGGTTGTTATAAGTAATTTCATAGATGAATATCTGAAAGGGCATACCCCAAATCCGTGTGTGCTTTGTAATAAAGCAATTAAGTGGGGTGCGCTGCTGGAAAAGGCAACTGAGCTTGGGGCAGATTATATAGCTACAGGACATTATGCCAGGGTAAACAATAACACTGGTAGCGGAAGATATTATATCAGCAAGTCAGCTGACCTGACAAAAGACCAGTCATATGCTCTGTGGCAGGTCTCTCAGGATTCATTGAGTAAAACATTATTTCCTTTAGGGGGATATAAAAAGACAGAGATACGTTCCATTGCTAAAAAGCTGG
>CAZOAP010000178.1:0-7321 GCA_964577645.1 uncultured Ignavibacteriales bacterium | reverse complement strand
TTTTTAATTATTAAAATTCCCCTCTTGAGAGGGGTGTCTGTCAGGCGAAGCTGGGCAGGCAGGGCGTGTTCCATCTTATTTATTATTTCAGCTAAACTGATTCGGCATACTTCTTAAAATTATCCATAATTGCCTGCCAGCCGTTTTTCTGCATTTCCACCGGATTAGTGCCTTCCGCTTCAAATGTTTCAGTTATATCAGTAACATTTCCGTTTGATGAGAACTTCACAGTAACTTTTCTGCCATCTGCAATAGTATATTTAATCAATTCATGGTGAATTATCTCATCATAGGTACCCTCAAAATCAAAGCCCATGCTTCCGTCTTTGGCTTCCATTCTTGCTGTTAACTTTCCTCCAACATTAAGATCGTTAGTTGAACGGGGAGTGTGCCATGTATCAGTGGCGGTATTCCATTTCACAATATGTTCAGGTCCGTTCCATAATTCCCAAACTTTTTTAATATCAGCATTAACTGAAGTGCTGACTGTGATTTCCGTTTTACTCATTTTTTCGCACTCATTAAATTATGAAAATGACCGCAATTTAATTATTGAAATATTATTACACAATGATAATATCATTTATATTATTTTAATTTAAGATTTAACACACTTTATTTTTGTATCATCTAATTGTTCTAAAATCTTTATCTTTGCAGAATGATTAATCTATAATAAATAAATATGTCAAATTTTCTCGGTAAGTTAAGGGTTGAGCTTGATAACATGAAGGTTGATGGCCTTTACAAGCATGAACGCGTCATAACATCTGTTCAGGATGCGGCTATTCTGCTGGATTCAGGCAAAGAAGTGCTGAATTTCTGCGCTAACAATTACCTTGGATTATCCTCACATCCAAAAGTTGTTGATGCAGCCAAAAAAACACTTGATTCCCACGGATTCGGTATGTCATCAGTCAGATTCATCTGTGGTACACAGGATATACATAAGGAGCTTGAACAAAAAATAGCTGATTTTCACGGTACGGAAGATACAATCCTGTACGCTGCATGTTTTGATGCCAATGGCGGTGTGTTTGAGCCTATTCTCCATGATACTGATGTTATAATATCAGATGAGCTGAACCATGCAAGTATTATCGATGGTATAAGGCTCTGCAAATCAACTCGTCACAGGTATAAAAATAATGATATGGATGACCTTACACGCAAGCTTGAAGAATCAAAGCGTGAAGGGGCAAAGAACATACTTATTGTTACTGATGGTGTATTTTCAATGGATGGTTATATTGCAAAGCTGGATGAGATTGTGAAAATAGCAAAAGAGCATGATGCGCTGACAATGGTTGATGAATGCCATGCAGCAGGATTCATGGGTAAGCAGGGCAGGGGTTCAGCTGAGTATTGCGGTGTGCTTGGTGAAATTGATATTATTACCGGAACACTTGGCAAAGCACTTGGCGGCGCTATGGGCGGCTATACTACAGGTAAAAAAGAGATCATTGAAATGCTTCGCCAGCGCTCAAGGCCATATCTGTTTTCAAACTCACTTGCACCTGCTATAGTTGGTGCATCAATTGCAGTATTTGATATGCTTTCATCAACAACTGAGCTGCGTGATAAGCTTGAAGATAATACAAAGTATTTCCGCGGAGAAATGGGTAAGCTTGGCTTTGATATCAAGGAAGGAACTCATCCCATAGTACCGGTTATGCTTTATGACGCAAAGCTTTCACAGGATTTTGCCTCAAAGCTGCTTGATGAAGGTATTTATGTTATCGGATTCTACTACCCGGTTGTACCAAAAGGCCAGGCAAGGATCAGAGTACAGGTCTCAGCTGCCCATTCAAGAGAACATCTTGATAAAGCAATTGCTGCATTTAAAAAAGTAGGTGAAGATCTTGGTGTATTGAAATAATATTTTAAGTGTATTGAGTGTGTAGAGTGTATAGAGTGAATTGAGTTTGTAAAGACTGAATAATTAACATTTGTAATAATTAATAAACTTTAAATAAAAAATTATGGCAAAGATAAACAGGTTTGAAGATCTTATATGCTGGCAAAAGGCAAGGGTCATTATGAAAGAACTATATGCTGTTACAAAGAAAGGTGAATTTGCCAAGGATTATTCTTTAAAAGATCAAATTAGACGTGCAGGAATATCAGTTATGCTTAATATTTCGGAAGGATTTTGCCGAAAATCTCATAAGGAATTCAAACAGTTTTTATTTTTTGCACATGGGTCTCTAGGCGAAATTCAATCAGCTTTATATATTGCTTTCGATCAGGAATATATCACTAAAAAGGTTTTTGATGATCTATATCTCATATGTGAAGAAGATTCAAAGATTATCTCAGGTTTGATTAAGTCGTTAAATTAATATTTTATGATACTCAATACACTTCGCACTCAATACACTCGAATCACTTTATTGATAGATCGCTCATTTTTCAAATAAAAGGATGTTAAAAAGGGCTAAATGTTAATTTACAGATATATATTAAAGGCACATTTTGCGCCATTTATAATTTCTTTTTTTATTGTTATTTTTGTTTTTACGTTCCAGTTTATTTATAAGTATATAGATAACCTGGTAGGTAAGGGCTTAAGCTGGTGGATAATTACACAGCTTATAACCCTGAATTTAGCTTGGATGGTGACCCTTGCGGGTCCCATGGCTGTACTTATAGCAACGCTTATGGCTTTTGGCTCTTTGTCATCATCTAATGAAACAACTGTAATGCGCGCATCCGGTCTCAGCCCATTCAAGCTGCTTTTCCCGGTACTGCTGTTCTCAGGTATTCTGTGTTACGGTTTGATACTTTTTAACAATAAAGTACTCCCCGAAGCAAACCACAGAACACGTGTGTTAATGACAGATATCCAGCGTACACGCCCGACCTTTGTTATAGAAGCCGGCAGGTTCTCTGATGATATAAGCGGGTATAACCTGCTTGCCAGGAAAACCTATGAAAACTCCAACAAGCTTGAAGGTGTTTTCATAATTGATAATTCTAACCCGGTCTATTCAAACACATTAACTGCCGATAGCGGACAGATAAATTTTTCCAAGGACTACACAAAGATTATCCTTGATCTCTATAACGGTGAAATTCACCAGATAGATAAGAAAAATCCCAATGGTTCATACCGGAAGATAGAGTCTGATAAGCACATAGGCTCAATTGATGCCCAGGGCTTTGGGTTCAGTAACAGCGATGAAGGTGCTTTTACAAGGGGAGACAGGGAGCTTAGCGCGGATTCAATGAGAAGCATAGTTAACAACATTAATAATTCTTTTAACAGCGATATACAGAATTCAGCTCTGCAGGTACAGAACCTTGCAATTGAGTACTCCAGAGTGAATTATGATACAACTAAACTTGATAGTGCGCAAAAAAGCATAAATGTACTTAAGATACAGTCAATTTTAAACCGCTATAAAGGATACAAGAATAAATATTTAACGCAAAAGCAGGTGCAGCAGGCCAACCAGAAACAGGCTGATATGTACCTTGTTGAAATTTACAAGAAGTATTCGATCCCTTTTGCATGTGTGGTTTTTGTTTTAATAGGCGCACCACTTGGAATGATAACGCGTAAAGGCGGATTTGGTGTTGCTGCAGGTATGAGTTTAGGATTTTTTTTATTATATTGGGCATGTTTAATAGGCGGTGAAAAGCTGGCAGATAGAGAGCTTTTGAGTCCTTTTTTAAGCATGTGGGTAGCAAATATAATATTAGGTTTAGCAGGTGTATATTTGGTTTTCAGGGATAGCTTAAATATTAAGAGATTGTTTAAAAAGACAATTAAGGTTAAACCAATTTAATATTTTTATGGTCAAGTCCCGGGCAACAGTTTTTTGCCTAACCCCGCCAGGTTCGAAAGAAAGCAACGGTAAGCAAAATATTGTGTGATCCGGGTAACTTGACCTTTTTTTATTAACACTTTCTCAGAATTTTACTTACTATACAATATGGAAAAATTAAAGGTATTGATATCAGGTTTAGGCGGAATAGCACAGATAGCTCATCTGCCGATACTTTCAAAAATGGATAATGTTGAAATTGCGGGTGTCTGCGATATTGACCGCTCTAAATCAAAGACCATTGCAGATAAATACAACGTAAAAAGCTCTTATACATCACTTGATGAAATGCTTGATAATGTTAAGGCTGATTGTCTTGTAGTTACATCACCAACCTCAATGCATGAAGAGCAGGCAATCAAAGGCTTAGGCAAAGGACTGAATGTACTTGTGGAAAAACCGCTTGCCAGAAATTATAATGAAGCCAGCGTAATTGTTAATGCTGCCAAAAAAGCAAAAAAGATATTGATGGTGGGAATGAATAACAGGTTCAGGCCCGAAGTAATGATGCAGGAAAGCTTTGTTTCTGCAGGTGAAATTGGCGATGTATTTTATATTAAAGCAGGCTACCTTAAAAAAAGAAGTACTGCTGAAAAATGGTCAGTTAAAAAAACTGAATCAGGCGGCGGCGTTTTTATGGATCTTGGAATTGTTATACTTGATATCGCTTTGTGGATGATGAAATTCCCGAAGATTAAAAGTGTATCAGCTGTAAACTTCAACCATTCATTCAAAGATGTTGAAGATTCATCATTTGTGCTCTTACGGTTCGAAAACGGGTCCACAGTTTCAATTGAAACAAGCTGGACACTGCACCGCGCAAGCGATATGTTCTACTGCAATGTTTACGGCAGGGAAGGCTCAACAAGCATTAATCCATTGCGAATATATAAGAATATGCATGATACACTTGTGAACGTAACCCCCGTTAAGATAGAAAAACCGGCTAATTTATTCAAGCGTACTTATGAATATGAGCTGAATAACTTCATCAATTCAGTTCTGACCGGCAAACCCTCGCTTTCTGAAGGCGCTGAAGCGCTTGACAGGATGAAAATAGTAGATGCTATATACGAATCAGCTAAAGCAGGCAAGGAAATATCTTTTAAATAGCTCACCAAAATGTCATGCTGAACTTGTTTCAGCATCTTTTTTATTATGATTCTGAAACAAGTTATTCTTGACATAAAGTTATGATCAAAAAAATCGGAATAATCGGCGCAGGTACGATGGGCAGCGGAATAGCTGCAGCATCTGCTGTTAACGGGTTTCTAACGAAACTTTATGATATTTATCCGGAAGCATTGGATAAAGCGAAATCAAATATCATAAAGGGATTTGTAAAGCTGGAGGAAAAAGGTAAAATTGAAACATCCAAAAGGCTTGCAGCTGAATATAATCTTGCGATAGTGAATGATATTGGTAAGCTTTCTGATTGTGATATCATCATTGAAGCAGCAATTGAGGATATAAAGCTTAAGAAAGAATTATATTCAAAGCTTGATGAGATCACAAAACCTGATGCGATACTTGCAACAAATACATCTTCATTTTCGATAACATCAATTTCAACCGCTGTTAAGAACAACCCCTCGAGGGTAGTGGGTATGCATTTTTTCAATCCCGCTAATATTATGAAGCTGGTTGAAGTTATTAAAGGTGAATTCACAAGTGATGAAACTGTTAATGCAGTAACTGAGCTTTGTAAAAAATTAGGGAAAGTTCCCGTGATATGCAAAGATACTCCTGCATTCATAGTTAACAGGGTTGCAAGAGCATTTTACGGCGAATCACTGAAAATAATGGGTGAAGAGGGTCTTTCACCGGAAGTTATTGATAGTATTATGAAGGATGAAGGCAGCTTTGCTATGGGACCCTTTGAGCTGATGGATCTTATCGGTATTGATGTTAATCTCTCCGTAACTAAATCTGTTTATGAGGCTTTCTTCTATGACCAGAAGTATAAACCAAGCCCCATACAGCAGAAAATGGTTGATTCAGGACTGCTTGGCCGTAAAACCAAACAGGGCTTTTATAAGTACTGAAGTATTTTAATTTTTTAATCTTCATTTTTACAAACTAAATAAACCTAACTATGAAAACCTTAAAATGCCTCACATTCATCCTCATTATCAGCAGCATTAATATTACTTTTTCACAAAATAAAGATACATCCGCTTCCGTTAATTACTTAAAAGGAGGCAAGTGGGCTTTACAGTTCGATCTTGGTGCTTTTATCAACCCGACTTATTTTAAAAGCATTGAGCTTGGAATAAAATCCCAGCTCAGCACAAGATCAGCAGTAAGGCTTGGTATAGGTTTTAACTTAAATTCCAGTGACGGCGATTTTTCTTCCAATTCTTACAACACACCTTTAACAAGGAAGGATTATCAGTTTGCAGTGAGCCTGAACTACCTGTATTATTTGAATCCGAAAGATGTAGTATGTTTTTACGGAGGCGTGGGCCCTGTTTATGAGTATTATGAAACTGCCAGTGATGAAGTTAATTCTGATGAATCACAGGGAATGATCTTTACTTATGAATATCACAGAAGTTCAAGGTCATTATATGCAGGAGCAGAAGCTGTTGTTGGTGTTGAGTGGTTTATCCATGAAAGGATCTGTATTTTGGGTGAATACAACCTGTTATTTAAACTGGGGAAATACTCAAGTACTAATACAGAAATCCATTCTTCTACTGAGTTTCCGACTGAGATTTGGGTAAGAAATCAGAATTCAAACAACATATCATTTCATTTTAACATTGTGAAAATAGGCTTATCTGCTTATTTCTGAAAAATTCATACAGCATTGTGGTTAAAACCCAATGCTGTATTTTTTCTAATAACAATTAACAGATTCAGAACTTAACTGAGAAAAATTGTTTAATTTTTATTATCTTTGTATAGCAGAAAACAAACAGCGTAAAACAAATGCAAACACTACTGAAGATTTTAGGTTTTGTAACAATTTTTATAGGCATAATTGCCGGAATTTATGTAATATCTGATGCATTAAGTCTTTATGCCAGTTTGAAGGGGGCGCCAAATCCGTATATGGAACAGGTATACCTCATAAAAATTGTAGCCGGCGGTGCTATAATCCTTTCTTCAATTGTTTCAGGTATGCTGTATCTAAGCTTTGGAATTGTTATAGAGCTGCTGGATAGCCTGAACCATAGAATTATTATGTTCCTTGATGCGCTTGAAAAATCAAAGAATCCTAAAAAGGATGATGAGTTCAGCTATTAAGAGCTTTGTTAAGTTTTGATATTATATGAACTGCTTCAGCCATTCCCTTGCTTCTGTAACACCGGTAAATGATCTCATTGGTATCGGCGGTTTTTGAAAGCTGAAAAGTATTTTCATTATGAATTGTGAAAGCCCGGGCTTTGATACCATAGCCATTGCTTTATAAATTTCAGGCAGCTTTTCCCTGGATAGCTTTCTTGCTGCCTTATCAGGCACAGGTGAATTGCACAAATATATCA
>CAZOAP010000177.1:0-7402 GCA_964577645.1 uncultured Ignavibacteriales bacterium | reverse complement strand
TGCAAATGCGGAATTCTATAACCGCTCACAAAAGGAAATTGTAGAAAGAATCAAAAAAGAGGAAGAGCTTAAACAGATCAGGAAAAATCTTGAGGAAGCACAAAGAATAGCTCACATTGGAAGCTGGGTTTATGATATAAGGGTCAACAAACTATACAATTCCGGGGAGCTTTACAGGATACTTGGCTACAAAGAAGATCCCGAGAGTTTTGAATTTGATGAAGCAATGGAGCACATTCACACAGAAGACAGGATGAATACTATTGAAAAACTGAAAAATGCAGTTGCCCTTAAGTGTAAATATGAAAATGAAGACAGGATCGTAAGACCTGATGGTGAAATAAGGGATGTTAAAATTGTTGGTGAGCCTATGTTTGATGAGAACGGAAAATATATCGGGATACAGGGAACACTTCAGGATATCACGGAAGTAAAAAGGATAAACGAGGAGCTTGTCCGCTCTTTATCAGAAAAAGAGCTGATGCTTAAGGAAATTCATCACAGGGTAAAGAACAATTTGCAGATCGTATCAAGTCTGCTGAGGCTTCAGGCAGAAAAGATCACTGATAAATCAGCAATAGAGCATTTCAGGTTAAGCGAGCAGAGAATAAAATCGATGGCGCTTATTCACCAGCAGCTTTATAAAACCAAAGATCTAAGCAGGATAAATTTCCGAGAATACCTGTATGAACTGTGTTCTTACCTGATGTTTGCAAACGCTACCAGTCAGCGCAAAATAACCTTTACTATTGAAGCAGAAGAGTTATATTTCGGCATAGATACAGCCTTACCGTGCGGATTGATAATTAATGAGCTTTTTACCAATTCTATTAAACATGCATTCCCCAATGCAGAGTGTGGCAGTATTATTGTAAAATTCGGAAAGGAACCCGCCGATAAATACCTGCTTGTGATCAAAGATAACGGTATTGGTGCAGTGAACCTGGACCTGGAGAAAACCACATCACTTGGAATGGAACTTGTAAATACTTTGACCCAGCAGCTGGAAGGTGAAATATCATTACATGTAGATAACGGTACTGAAATAAAGATTATTTTTAAAGACCAGAAACAGCACTGATAATAAATCTGTAACTAAAGCACATTAAATTTTAAAACAATGAATTTAATAGTTAAAAAAGCCCGCGTACTTGTTGTAGAAGACGAAAAGATCATAGCCAAAGATATTGAATCAACATTAAAACGTATAGGGCATGAATCAGCCGGAAGTGTATCCAAAGGTGAAGATGCCGTTACAATGACTGAAACATTAAAGCCTGACCTGATATTAATGGATATTACCCTTAAAGGTGAACTGGACGGAATTGAAGCAGCCAAGATAATTAATGACAGGTATGGTGTACCAATTGTATTTATAACCGCACACCAGGATGAAGTTACAATTGAAAAAACCAAAGGAACAAATCCTTACGGTTACATCACAAAACCGCTTGATGACAGGGACCTGAGTACTGCAATAAACTCAGCAATGTACAGGCGTGATGTTGAAGAAAAACTAAGGGATGCCGAAGAAAAATATTTCAGGCTGTCTGAAAATGCTCCTGATATGATAATAAGCCAGGATATAAATTCACAGAAATATAATTACGTTAACAATTCATCTTTCAAGTTAACAGGATTTACGCCTGATGAATATTATAAAACACCGGGTTTGCTTAAAAGTCTTGTTGACCCGGAATGGAAAGAACAATATGAGTTTTCAATAAAAATGGTATACTCTTCTAACATATCCATACCTTTTGAATTCATGATAAACCATAAGAACGGCAGCAAAATATGGCTGAACCAAAGAAGTGTGGTTGTAAAAAATAAGAAGAACGAAGCACTTTCCATAGAAGCTATTTTAACTGATGTTACCGAAAGAAAAAACTACGAAACCAAACTGGAAGAAACCACAAAAAGACTAAGGGCACTTTCAAGCTACCAGCAGAAAGTAAGAGAAGAAGAACGCCTTAATATTTCCAGGGAGATCCATGACCAATTGGGACAGGATCTTACTGTACTTAAAATGGATCTTTCGATGCTGAGCAAGCATACAATTAAGAATCACGAAAACAGGAACGATAACAATTACTCAGATATAACTGATGAGCTTAAGAAAATGGGATTATATATTGATGATATTATTAATAAGGTTAGAAAAATTTCCACAGAGCTGAGACCGGATATACTTGATAAGCTTGGACTTATTGAAGCTATATCATGGCATGCTGATGAATTTGAGAAAAGATCAAAGATAAAATGTATTTGTAATCTGGTGGATTCTGAGATCACATTAAGCCCTGAAAAATCCATTTCAATTTTCAGGATATTCCAGGAAACACTCACAAACGTTGCCAGGCATTCAGGTGCAACTGAAATAAAAATAGACCTTACCATACAGCACGGATGGATGGTACTGAGGGTTAATGATAACGGCCGCGGTATCACTGAATCAGAAATTGAAAAAAGCTCCTCTCTGGGTATTTTGGGAATGAGAGAAAGAGTATTGATATTAGGGGGAGTTCTTAACATCAATGGTGAGAAAAACAAAGGTACTATTATAGATGTGAAGCTGCCGCTATAGATTGTTCCAAAAAATAAATAATACCGTTCCCTTATAAATCTATTTCAATTATTGCTGAAACTATTGGAAAAATGTAATTTTTTAACCAATTTATCGGTTAAAAAATTTGAAGTGAACTTAGTATTAATTTTGATTAAATTTGTAATTACATAAAAATTTTAGGATGAAATTAGAAGAACTATCACAAGAGCAGCGCGAAAAACTTGCCGAATTTGGCGTAAATTCATGGTTTGTCATGGAGTTACTGGAAAATTATCTCAATAATCCAAATTCAGTCGGGCAGGATTGGCAAAAATTATTTTCAAATTTAAATATAGTTACTAACGGCAAATTTACTGTTAAACCGGATACAACAAATGGTTCTGTAAAACAGGAAACAGGTACTTATGTAAATTATCAGCCGCAGCCTCCGGTTCAGCAGAAACAGGTAAATTTACCGCAGCCGCTGGCAGGTGAAGAAGCAATACAGATAAAAGGTGTTGGTGAGCGTATAATTGAAAATATGACATCAAGCCTTACTATTCCAATAGCTACATCATTCCGTGCAATTCCGGTAAAAGTACTTGAAGAAAACAGGCTGATAATAAACAGTTACCTTAAAAAAACCAACAGCGGTAAAATATCTTTCACTCATATTATTGGCTGGGCAATTGTCAAAGCACTTGCATCAATACCTGCATTGAACAATGCATTTACCATAATAGATGGTCAGCCAAACCTGATAAAGAAAAATTCAATTAATCTTGGTCTTGCAGTAGACCTTGAAAAAAAGGACGGCTCACGTTCGCTGATTGTTCCCAACATCAAGAACTCTGACAAAATGAATTTCCGGCAGTTCTTTGATGCATATAATGATATAATAAACCGCTCAAGAACAGGCAAGATTGATATTTCTGACTTCCAGGGAACAACGATCACATTAACAAATCCCGGCACAATTGGTACAGTTGCATCGCAGCCAAGGCTTATGCTGGGGCAGGGTGCAATTATTGCAACCGGTGCTTTGGACTATCCTGCGGAATACCAGGCGGTAACCAAAGATATAATAACCATGCTTGGTATAAGCAAGGTTATGAATATCACCAGTACATACGATCACAGGATTATACAGGGCGCAGAATCCGGATTATTCCTGCAAAAAATGCATAAGCTTATAATTGGTGAAGAAGCTTTTTATGACGGCATATTCAATGATCTTGGTATGCCGGTAAAACCGGTTGTATGGAAATCAGATAATAACCCTGAAAATTTTGACGGCATAGATAACCTTGAGGAAATAGAGAAGCAGGCAAAAGCAATCCAGTTGATAAATATGTACAGGGTTCGCGGTCATTTGCTTGCAAATTTAGATCCTTTGAAACCTGTTGCAAAATATCACCCAGAGCTTGACCCCAATACTTATGGCTTTACTGTTTGGGATTACGACAGGGAATTTATCACTCCTCGCCTGGCTGGATTAAGAACTGCTACCTTACGTAATATTCTTGATATACTGCAAAAGACATACTGTGAAAATATCGGTGTGGAGTACATGCATATACAGGACCCGAAGGAAAAGCAATGGCTTCAGGATAAAATGGAGCCAATTAAGAACCAGCCTTCTTTTACAAATGAAGAGAAGAAACATATTCTTTACAAGCTGATACAGGCTGAAAACTTTGAAAAATTTGTCGATAAAAAATATATCGGTCATAAAAGGTTCTCGCTTGAAGGTTCCGAAACCATAATACCGGTTCTTGATTACCTGCTGGGACTTGCTGCACTTGAAAAAGTTGATGAGCTGGTGATCGGTATGGCTCACCGCGGAAGGCTTAACATTCTGGCCAATATAATTGGTAAAAATCTTCAGGAAATATTCTCTGAATTTGAAGATATCACAGATGTTGATTCCGTTGAAGGCTCAGGTGATGTAAAATATCATTTAGGCGCAGCCGGAATTTACGAAACAAATTATGGCGATGATATAAATGTATCTGTTGCATCAAACCCTAGTCACCTGGAGTTTGTAAATCCAGTGGTTGAAGGAATTGTTCGTGCAAAACAGCAGATGATGAATGATACTGAAAGGAATAAGTATATATCAGTACTTCTTCATGGTGATGCAGCCATGGCAGGAGAAGGCATCGTAGCAGAAACGCTGAACCTTTCGCAATTAAAGGGATACAGTACAGGCGGTACAATACATATTATCATAAATAACCAGATAGGCTTTACAACAAGCCCTGTTGACGCAAGATCTACCGTTTATGCTTCTGATGTTGCTAAGATGGTGCAGGCTCCGATATTCCATGTAAACGGTGATGACCCTGAGGCAACACTGCTTGTAACAAAGCTTGCCTATGAGTACAGAATGAAATTCCATAAAGATGTGGTTATTGATGTTTACAGTTACAGAAGGCTTGGACATAATGAATCAGATGAACCGGCATTCACACAGCCGGTATTATACAAAGCTATCAGGAACCACGCATCAGTAAAGAATATTTATCAGAACAGGCTTTTAAGTGATAAGATCATTACAGAAAATGATGTAAAGGCAATGGAAGGCAAAATTTATGAGATCATGGATAAGGGTTATACAAAGGCTCACGAAGGAGAGATAATATTTAAATCTGATACACCTATAAGATTAAGCGATGAACAGATAAAAATGCTTCGCTCACACCAGTTGCCGGAAATTACAATGGCTGAGCTGAATAAGGTAGTTGATATTATTACAACGCTTCCAAAAGATTTCCATCTGCATCCAAAACTGAAGAAATTCATTGAAACAAGGCGTGAATTCTTAGAGGGTGATACATTGGTTGACTGGTCATTTGCGGAAGCACTGGCATTTGGCACCTTGCTGCTTGAAGGTATCCCTGTAAGATTAAGCGGCCAGGATAGTGCAAGAGGTACATTTTCTCAGAGGCATATTGTATTGACTGATATGGAAACTGAGGAAGAAATAATTCCTCACAATAATATTGCACCTGATCTTGCAAAAATTGAACCATTGGATAGCCTGCTATCAGAAGCAGCAGTCCTGGGGTTTGAATTTGGTTACAGCACCGCAGACCCGCTTTCACTGGTTCTGTGGGAAGCGCAGTTTGGAGATTTTGCCAATGCAGGACAGGTTATAATAGATAATTTCATAGCAGCTTCGCATGATAAGTGGAACCTGCCGAGTAACCTTGTACTGCTGCTGCCTCATGGCCAGGAAGGACAGGGTCCGGAACACTCCAGTGCAAGACTTGAAAGATTTTTGATATTATGTGCAGATGAAAATATGACTGTCTGCAATCCATCTACACCGGCACAATATTATTATTTGCTCAGAACAACTGGTAAATATACCAACCGCAGACCGCTTGTAGTAATGACACCGAAAAGCCTGTTAAGGCTGCCTGAGGCACGCTCCAGGAAAGATGAATTCATTGGCGGAAAATTTCAGCTGGTGATTGATGATGAACATATCGCAAATAAAGGTGAAATGAACCGTATTATTTTAACGAGCGGTAAATTCTATTATGACCTGGCAAAATACAGAAAAGAAAATAATATTACCAATACTGCAATTATCAGGGTAGAAAGATATTATCCGTACCCATCTGAAGAAATAAAGGCAGTATTGAAAACATACCCAAATGCTAAAGAGGTTGTATGGGCTCAGGAAGAGCCTCATAACATGGGAGCACTGATCTTCATGTCATACAGGCTTAAACGGGATTTGAGGGAACTGGGCAGTAATATGACACTCTACGGGGTAAGCAGGGATGAGAGTCCGGCACCGGCACCAGGTTCAAATCATATATTCACGCAGACCCAGAAACGCCTTTTAAAGGAAGCTTTTGCAGAAATTACGAAAATAGTTGATGTAAAGTAATGATTTATTGCATATTTTAGTAAAAGGAAACCAAAAACAGGTTTCCTTTTCTATTTATCAGGGTTAATTTGTTAAACTACAACTCATAAATATATATGATATAACTCTATGAGTTTTAATCAATTCAGCTAACAATATTTTTAAAGGATAATTTTTAATCATCACCTTAATCGCTATTTATTTACGCTAATTTAAGCACTATTTTAGTGTTGTATTTGATAATTAACTTAACGACCTTTACTTCTATAGAGGTACAATTATGGAACCTGATCTAACAAAATTCAAAAAAAGAAGTAACGTGTTCATTGCCGGAACATTAACAATTTTTCTTGTGATCATTATTATAGGCATGATATTCGGCTGATTGATTGTGATCGCATGTATCCGGCAAAATAAAAATTCTGCTGTCTGAAACAGGGCAGCAGAATTTATTCAAATAAAAGAAAACAAAAATTCAACCCTTCACATATGTAAAAGAAACAAATATACAATATAACGTCTTGGGGTGATTGTCCTTATAACTCCGTTATATTAATTTGATTACGAAAGAAAACTTTAAAACTAAATCCATCTAGGGAGACAACTACCGATGAACACTGAACAAATCAACAATGAACAAACAAACCACCAAATGAACCAGGTTAAGAAAAGCAGTAACATGTTCATAGGGACTACAATTTTCATAATGCTTGCAATAATAGTAATAGGAGTTGTATTCGGTTAAGATTGTTTTAACATACTTATTTTCGCTATAAAAGCTTTGTTCGACGGACAAAGCTTTTTTTTTGCACATAGCTTAATTAATTTCTTTGCTGAATATGAGTTTCCATGGACCTTTATTTTTAGTACTTAATGTTTGGTTGGTATTATGACGGGAAAGACGGTCGTTAATATCGTTTGTTTGACCAATATAGAGTTTTCCGGTCGTTTTGGATTGTAATATATAAGTG
>CAZOAP010000176.1:7040-7417 GCA_964577645.1 uncultured Ignavibacteriales bacterium | reverse complement strand
CAGATCAAGAATCTTGAGTCAGAGCTTGGCTTAATGCAGGAAGAAGTTCAGAGCATGGATCAGGGTCTTTCAGCATACAAGCAGAATGTACAGAAAGCATTGTATGATGTACAGGTTGAATTATTCAAACCGGTGAAGGAAAAAATTACCAAGTCAATTGAAGCGCTTGCAAAAGAGCTGAAATATAATATAGTGCTTGATAAAGCCAGCGACGCGCTCATTTACGGCGATAAAGAGATCGATATCACCTTCAAAGTTCTCGATAAGCTGAAATAAATTTTTTGGTGAGGGAACAGACCCCCTCGCCCTAAAGGGCACTCCCCCTTGTAAAGGGGGAGACTTTATATATCAAATTTGCAGGCGTCATGGCTTGCCTG
>CAZOAP010000176.1:0-7030 GCA_964577645.1 uncultured Ignavibacteriales bacterium | reverse complement strand
TCCGCGCATTAAATAAGAAAAAATTATAAGTAGGCGTCATGGCTTGCCTGACGCGTTAATAAATTCTCAAAAACTAACTAAAACATATTTCATAAAATTTACGATCTTAAACTAACTGTAATTGCTGCTTAGCCATCACCAAAAAAAGCAGCCAAGTAAATTACTAAAAATATGAAATTATCATTTGCCGTAATTATCGCTCTTATCATGTTTGCTGCAGCAGCTAACGCGCAGCAAAAGATAGGCTATGTGGATTCAAAGGTCATCCTGGAGAACATGCAGGATGCCCGCGATGCACAGACAAACCTTGACGGTTTGGTTAACAAATGGAAAATTGAGCTGCAGTCCTATAACGATAGCCTCCTTATAATGAAGGATGATTACGATAAGAAAAAGCTTATCCTTACCGAAAAGATAAAGACACAGAAGGAAGAAGAAATTAAGCTGCAGGAAAAGAAGGTTGCTGATTTCAAGCAGCAGAAATTCGGTGAGAACGGCGAGTACTTCCAGAAACAGACAGAGCTTATGAAGCCCGTTCAGGATAGGGTGTTCAAAGCCATACAGGATGTTGCGCGCGAAGGCGGGTATGATTTTGTTATTGACCGCTCCACACAGCTAATGCTTCTGTATATGAATGACCGGTACGACCTCACCCAGAAAGTCATAAAAAAACTCGAAACACAATAATTGTTAAAGCTCCCCTCCTTTCAAAAGGAGGGGTGCCCGAAGGGCGGGGTGGTCACTTTATATTTAACCCGCCCATATACTAACATTTTAACTGATCAATCATTTCGCAATAATCACCACTAGCCAACATGAAACTTCTAGAAGTTGCAGAACTTATCGGCGGAACAGTTATCGGTGATGGCTCCACTGAAATTACCGGCATTGGCAAAATTGAATCAGCCACAGAAGAAGAGATCACCTTTATATCCAATCCAATTTACGAAAAATATTTCGGCGGCACTTCAGCCGGCGCTGTGGTTGTATCGCATAAGTTCAACCCTCTTCAGCACCCAAGGCTTGATGACCGCGCAGTACCGCTCATAAAAGTAGAAGACCCCTACCTCTCATTCTTAACGCTTCTCGACTATTTTTCGCCGCAAACCGAGCTTCAGAAAGTAGGTATAGATGAAACCGCGGTAATATGTGATTCTGCCGATATATCTTCGGACGAAGTGCGCATAGGCTCGCATTGTTTCATCGGTGAAAAAGTACAAATAGGCAGCCGTGTAACAATATTGCCAAATACCGTTATACTTGCCGGGGCAGTTATTGGCTCGGATGTCCTCATCTACCCAAATGTAACGATTTACGGCGGCTGCAAAATTGGCAACCGCGTTATCATTCACTCAGGTACGGTGATTGGAAGCGATGGCTTCGGGCAGGCAAAAAATCCCGATGGCACGTTCCAGAAAATTCCCCAGAAGGGGATTGTGGTAATACACGATGATGTTGAAATAGGCTCTAATTGTTCCATTGACCGCGCCACGCTGGGCGAGACCGTTATTCACAAAGGCGTAAAGCTTGATAACATGATACAGATTGCGCACAATGTTGAAATTGGCGAGAACACCGTTATTGCTGCGCAATCAGGAGTTGCAGGCTCAACCAAAATTGGCAAAAACTGCATGATAGGCGGCAAGGTTGGAATAGTCGGCCACATATCGATCTGCGATGGCGTGATACTGACAGCCGCAACCAATGTATCTAAATCAATTACAGAGCCCGGCATGTACTCCGGTTACCGCGCACAGCCAATGCGCGCCGAGCTTCGCCAGGAAGCAACCATCCGCGCATTAAATAAGAAAAAATTATAAGTAGGCGTCATGGCTTGCCTGACGCATATAAATTCTTTGCCATCCCAGCTCTACCACTTAAAACCGCGAAGCGGGAGGAAGTAAGACGAAGGGTCAAGACGAAAACTACCAAAGACCCATATTCCACACTGATCTGTGAATTAAACTGATAAATGATTTACGTTTCGAAAAATATGACTTGTATCGCACCCTATCCCCAACATTCACTATTGCTTTAAATAACAATTTACCATAAGTTTGTTACAGAACTATTAGGGGGTTCACGCTTCAGTCCGTATTATAACGGATTGTTGCGTGGCCTCCTTTTTGCGTTTATAAAGGTAAGTTCTGGCTTGACAGGTAATGCTTTGTCATGCTGAACTTGTTTCAGCATCTAAAAAAAAATTTGGGGTTTCAAAAAACATATTTAATGATACATCCCCGGGCATTTATTGCGGGGATATTAATGGAGGTTTGCAGAATGTCACCAAAATTCTTTAAATTTACACGCAAAGGAAAGCTGCCCTCGCTGCGTGATCACATCCAGGTTAAACAGCTTGATGATGTTACGCTGTATTACTTTAAGCTGGTTAACCGCTATGATGAGCTTGTTATGACAAGCGACGGCTACACTACTGCCGAGGCGCGCGATAAAGCCATAGCGGCGGTTAAGCTGTACTCCGGCTATGACGAGCATTTTGAGCGCAGCTCTACGCCCGGCGGCAAGTGGTTTTACATACTCCGCGGGGGTGACTACAGGACGATCGGAACAAGCCGCATGTACAGCTCTTCGGGTGAGCTTGAAGAAGCCATCAGCGAACTGCGCACCTTAGCGCCAAAAGCGCTCATTGCATAAAATATATCAGCTCTCCCCACGTGCAGGGGCAGTCCTTCGGCTTTTTTAAGGTCGAAGAACTGGAGAAGACAGGGGGAGTACGGCAAAGCCGGCCGAAGGTCTGCCCAAGCAGATGGAAAATCAGTGGGCATTGAGCCAAACGAATGGAAATTCCCGCCTGAGTGCTACGGCAGTTCTTGAGAGGTCGAAGAACTACCGCAGGTACGTGGTGGTGGGTTAGATAAAATCGCTCTCCCCCTAGCAGGGGGAGTTGGAGGGGGTAGTAAACACTCACACACACAATGAAAACACTCACGGTAATTGTAACAGCATTACTTGCAGTCCTTGCATTTTCGGGCGGTAACCCTGCCGGAAATACAAATGCATACACATTGCCGCGTGATACAGTATATAACCAAACCACAACAGATAGCTGCCTTTACTGGATAACCAAAACAACAGGCAGAAGACATAATAATACATGCAGCAAATATAGAAAAACAAAAGGCTATTGCACTGATGATAAGATAGGCATACCCTGCAGTTGGTGCGGCGGATAAAAATAATTAACCTTGTAAAATGGAAATATTTGTATTAATTTTGTTTACGCGCGTATAGAGGGTTTACTCTCAGGACAGTCATGTCCGGAGAGTAAACCCTTTTTGCATTTGTAAAAAATAATGTCTAAAAAAATCTAAATTAAATCTCTATTATATGTTAAACAATAATCAAAAGAAAAAAGCTGTAGAAATAATAAATGAAGGATTGGCTTTAAGTAATGTAGACTTTGAGCCAATAAATGAACATGACATATTTAGTGGACATGAGAATAATGGTATTCTCTTTACAAGAGAATACTTGAGAGATGGGAAACATCCATTGGAAGATTTTTTTAATAAAGTATCTAAAAACAGAAAAAATGAAGAGAAGGAATATTTCCATTTTAAAAATGTTAATATCACGATGCAAATATTAGAAAATAAAACTATACAAGTCAGCAATCTCATTTCAAATCAATATAATGATTTTGCCGAATATTCTGAGTTTTTTAATAGAGTTGGATCATATTATATCCTTATACCAAAAGACTTTGAGGGAAATTACTGTGAATGGTGCGATAGTGAAATAGATCGTTTAAGACAATATATGTTGATCTTGTGTTTCGCACGAAACAATACAAATCCGAGATTTTGGACAGAATATGCTAATAATGATACTGGGCTTTGCTTAAAATTTCGAATATCTAATTTTAGAAATCAAAATGAATACAATTTTAGAGATGTTTTTTACGATAGTGGATATGATGTTGAATTCATTAAACATATTAACTATTATCTAAAACGTGAATTTCATCATGTAATTTTATCTAGTGGATTTAATAGATTTGCACAGTTCTATAAAAGGAATAAATACCGTTATGAATGTGAAACAAGGTTCTCTTTTGATGCAATAAATCCTAATAGATTAACACCATTAAACCTGAAACTAGAAGAAAATGAACAAAGAAAGTATATAACATTACCATTAATTGGTAACCTTGATGTTAATCCATTTTTTGATATGAAGCTAGTCGAAATAACATATGGGAACAATGTGAATGAAGATACCAAAATCGAACTATTTCTTAAATTGCAAAGTGAATTCAAATATAGAATACCTCTAAGAAGTAGAAATGGGGATATATTTACATATAGTCCACCTATGTATTAACTCAAATCTTTCATTTATAATTATAAGTATAGTTTTCCTTTTATAAGTAATTTCTATAAACTAAATTTCTCATGACCAATAATTGTAAAACTAATTTATTCAAATATGCCAAATTTAATATGGAAAAGTAAAAATAAGAAAACCTTAAATCTCGTCCCAACTCCATTTGTTTCAGAAGAAGATTTTGAAAAAACTGTATTCAATACTAAGGAATTACTAACTGATATTTTTATCCTTAAACGACAAATAAGAGGTGGTAAAAAAGCTACTATACCTGATATGCTAGGGATTGATAGTGATGGAAATGTTTGTATTATTGAGATGAAAAATGTAACAGTTGATGCAGATATTATTCCACAAGTACTAGAATATGCAATATGGGCTGAAAGTTATCCTGATTCGATAAAAAATCTATGGCTTGAAAGGGAAGATCAAACGGAAGAAATTGAAGTTGATTGGGATAATTATACAGTACGAATAATTATTATTGCACCACAAATAGACCAGTCAACGCTGAAATTAATTAACAGAATACGGTATGAAGTTGACTTGATTGAAATTACCCGATGGATTGAAAAAGAGAATGAGTATTTATTAGTTAATAATTTAAAACCAACAGCTGAAAAACGAACCAAAATTACCCGTGGTTTAGCAAATTATGACCAGAGTTTTTATGAAAGCAAAAGGAACAAACAAAGTGTAAAACATTTCTTTAAATTTTGTGAAGAAACAGATAAAGTTGTTAAAAGAAATAAATGGCCTCTTGAAATGAAATATAATGCCTTCTATTGCGGATGGAAGTTAGGTTTTTTTAACGCATTTTCAATAAAGTGGATAGGCACAAAGACTTTTGCTTTTTATATTAAAATGCCAAAAAATATTGCTGATAGAAACCAACCAAAAGGAATAAAAATGGATAAATATTCCAATCGTTGGGGTTGTGCTGTATATTATGTGAATCCAGATAAAACAAAAGTAAATTCATTTATACCACTATTTGAAAAAGCATATAAAGAATTGAGCGGGAATTAGAAAATAAATTCAATAAACATATGAATAAAATAAAAATATTACTTAGTTTCACAGTAATTCTTGCGGTTCTTTCCTGCTCAAAATTACCTTTTGGGAAAAAGGAAGAAGATAAATCAATTGATAAAGAATTAGAACTAAAAAAAAGGGAAGATGATATAAAAGCTAAAGAAGATGCATTGCGGGATATGAAAAATAAACAGCTTGAGCAGGATAAAGAAGATTTAAAGAAAAAAGAAGAAGAGCTAGATAAAAAGATTAATGAATTGAAAGTTGAAAGCAAAATTAAAGCCATTGGTGATCCAAGTCAAATAACACTTGCGTTAATACAGAATATTGATAATTATGTTACTCATAATAACGAAGCCTCATTGAGGCGTTCATATAACTTCTGGTACAACCCTTTAAGCTCAATAGGTACATTTGATAAATTTAAAAATGGATTTTCTAATACTTTGAGTAATAAGGTATTGGATAATACGGTTTTAAGCAATGACGGGTATAATGCTGAAGTTTTGATTACTCATTTTGCTTATGAAATTAACCCTAAATCTACTGGAGCTTATGATACCTATCAGAAAACAAAATATGAAGCTAAATATAAAATGGTTAGTGATAACGGTTCCTGGAAAATAAGGTCAGGTAAAGTTACAATTTTAAGCAGAGTTTATACTGAATATTACAAATGAAATTATAGTGTTAAAAAAAATAATACAATTTATGGATTCAGTTATGTATGGAATTGCCAATACAAAGTAAGAAATTCTATCAAAAGAATTGGTTTAGAGTATTAATAACTATTATTATTATACCCATTGTGATTGGTTTAATTGTAAATCTGATAACTTGGTATATGACAAATAATGAATCAGTAAAAAAAGCTCCAGAATTACACCTAAAATTGAATATTACTGATATTACTGATAAGAATGTATATTGGAAAATACTGATTTCAAATGAAGGTAATGAAGCTGCAAGCAATTTAACTATGCTGATTGATCAGGAAGGATTTACTTTTGGGGAGAATAAAAAGACAAGTGATATTATCCCTCCGAAAGGAAATATTATTTTTGATATTAGTGAATTTATACAACCTAATTATGATGTAAAAAAAATACTTGCTTTTAGAGTAACCATAAAGTGTGTTTATACCCCGATAAATTCAATAAAATATAATTCAGTTACTTGTGTGTTTTACATCCCACAAAAGTCTCTAAAAATTGGAGAATTTGCACCTTATTCAATTCAATTTAATGAAAATGAAAAGGCAGACTTGAATTTTCAACAAACTTTAAACAATGATGAGCTAGATGGGAATGTTGGGACTGTCATTTTTCAAATCGAAGAAAAAAGTTCAAATACTCCAACAATTGATACTTTGATTAATACTAGGACCAAAAGAGTAACTATTAATAATGTAACAAATATGTTAAGTGTAAAAGGAATAAATAAAAACAATAAAATAGTTGAAATAAGTTGTAATTTATCTAATCTAAAAAAGAAATCACATGTTATTTCCATGGCTTGGGATTCAGTACTTTTTAGTTTAATGGTAGATAGCTTGATATTTGATAAAAAGTTTGAATAAATAATCATATCTTCACTCCGTTTAAACGCCGTCGTTAGTTTTTTGACCAACGACATCTTTATATAAAAA
>CAZOAP010000175.1:0-7439 GCA_964577645.1 uncultured Ignavibacteriales bacterium | reverse complement strand
AGGACAAGGATAGCAAGATATTTCCTTAAAATAAATGCCAGTGAAACTATCAACGAAATTGTTGAGGGCCTGCGGGAGCTTAAAGAAAGAAGACAGGGTGCGCTAATTGTAATATCGATGGGTGACAGACTTACTTCTTTTGTGGAAACCGGTGAACAGCTGCAGGCAAAGGTAAGCAAGGAACTTTTGATATCTATCTTCAGCACAAAATCTCCGCTACATGATGGAGCCGTGATAATTAACAATAACACCATTGAAGCAGCCCGGTGTATCCTGCCGCTATCATCCACAGAAAAGATAGGCACAAGAAAACTGGGGACCCGCCACCGCGCTGGGCTTGGTGCCTCAGAGGATGTTAATGCTCTGGTAATTATATTATCAGAAGAAACAGGCGGAATATCGATTGCTGAAGACGGCAGGCTGAAATTTGTGACAGGTCTGGAAGAATTGAAACGGGAAATGAAGAAAGAGCTTGAATCAACCGATGTAAAGGAAGAAGTAAAAGAGATATTTGAAGAAATGGATGAGGAGTAAACTGTAATGCTGCTTCTTGAAGAGGAAAAACGGAATCTTGTAGAAGGTTTATGGAATAAAGGTATTCGTAATGAAGATATCCTTAAGGCAATTTACGAAATACCAAGAGAGAAGTTCATTTCATCTGCACTGCGGAAATTTGCATACGATGATAATGCGCTGCCGATAGAATGCGCACAAACAATTTCACAACCCTTTACAGTTGCTTATATGACCCAAACACTTGAAGTAAAGCCGGGTGATAAGATACTCGAGATCGGGACTGGCTCCGGTTACCAGGCTGCTGTGCTGAGTAAACTGGGTGCTGAAGTATATTCAGTTGAAAGAATTGAAAAATTATTCCAAAATGCAGGAAGCCTGCTTGATGAGCTTGGTTACAAAGTAAACCTGAAGCTTGATGACGGTACGCTTGGCTGGGAAGAAAATGCACCATATGATAAGATAATTGTAACAGCCGGTGCACCTGATATACCCAATCATCTGGTTGAACAGCTTGTCACAGGGGGAAAGCTTGTTATCCCTGTAGGTGATCATGAAACTCAAAGATTATTGGTTTTAACCAGAACTGAAACCGGCGTTGAAAAGAAATATTTTGATAATTTCAAATTTGTTCCGCTAATTGGTGCTGAAGGCTGGAAGCAATAGGCAATGTTATGCAAAAGCCTGAAGTAATAGTAATAACCGGGCCAACTGCTTCCGGAAAAACTGCCCTTGCTTTAAAAACAGCTCATAATATTCGGTTAAAAACAGGTAAGAATGTTGAAATAATCTCAGCAGATTCCCGGCAGGTTTATAAGCATATACCAATAACAACAGCACAGCCAACTAGTGAAGAGCTTAGCCAGTTTAAGCATCATTTTGTAAATACTTTAGAGCTTGATGAAGAATTTAATGCAGGGGAGTTTGGCTCACAGGCAAGAACTTTGATTGATAAGCTTTTCGCAGAGAATAAGATCCCTTTGATTGTTGGCGGTAGCGGTTTATATATAAATTCACTGGTATATGGCTTTTTTGAAATAGGGGGTGATGATAAGCAGTTAGATGAAAAGTTTAAAGAGAAAAGAGATGAGATCTATAAGATAAAAGATGATAAAGGATTAGACTTTTTACTGGGTGAGCTGAAAAAAAATGATCCCGAAACATTTGCCAAAATGAAGGAAATAAAAGAACGCCGTGTAATCCGCGCACTGGAAGTTTTTTATGTAACTGGTATTCCAATTTCAGTACACCAAAGCCATAAGATAGAAATTAATTTTCAGCCTGATATGTATGCAATAAAAATGGATAGGCAGGAATTATATGATAAGATCAATAAAAGGACTGAGGTTATGCTAAGTAATGGAATGATAGAAGAAATTGAAACATTAAAAAAGAAGGGTTATCATTATAAAACTCATAATTCATTGAATACTGTTGGTGCAAGGGAAATATTCGACTTTTTAGATGGTTTAATTACAAGGGAAAGAATGACAGAGCTTATAAAACAGAATACCCGGCGTTTTGCCAAGAGACAATTGACATGGTTCAGGAGAGATGAGATTATTAAGTGGATAGGGAATGATAGTGAAATCCAAGTTTAGTTATAAGACTTCAGATGTCTTATCATAAATCATAAAACTTCTTATCTAAATTCACCATTTCTTTTAATAATGGATGTGGCCTGTATCGGTCTTCGCCAAAATCCCTTTGTAATGATGCAAGAATATTATATACAAGCTCTACACCCAGCCTGTCAGCCCATTCAAGCGGACCGAACGGATAATTTGTGCCCAGCTTCATGGCTGTATCAATATCTTCCTTTGTAGCGACCTGCTCACTATATACCTGTGCTGCTTCGTTAATTATCATTGCTGCTATCCTGGGGAATATCAACCCGACTCTATCAGGCACGATTTGATAACTTATACCAACCTCACTTAAGAATTTTTCTGCATTTTTAAGTATTTCGCTATCTGTTATTTTTGATGGCGCTATTTCAATTTTTTTTGCATTTGAAAATGTATCGTATAACCCGATGCCAATCAGCCTTTCGGGATTTTTCTGTAAACGGCACTGTTCTGATACAGACTGGCACAGGGAAGATGTAAATATGGGTACGGTATTTGGTGTAACTGATTCAATATACTGCAGTTCCTCTGACTTTTCGTATTCCGGATAATTGGTGGAATTGAAAATAATATCTGCGGACTCAATATTTTCTGTTAATTCAGCTTTACCTTTAAGTAATTCTGAAATTTCGTTGTTAATGGAATCAGTTCCGTTTAAATAAACTTTTGTCATTTTATAGTTGAATAATCAAGAATTAAAAGAAAAATTAGAAGCTCATTACCTGGCTTACAAGAAAAAATTTTCATCCAAAGATCCTGTCTGGATACTACACAGGTTCAGTGATGAAAAAGATATCGAGCTGATAGCCCTTATCACTGCTGCATTTGCTTACGGTTCAGTTGACCAGATAAACAGGTTCATAGATGAACTTTTACAAAAAACCGGCGGCAAACCATACGAATTTACCATAAATTTTTCCAAACGAAAAGATAAAAAACATTTATCAGGGCTTTATTACCGTTTTAACTCACATTATGATCTGCTTGATATGTTCAGCTCGTTAAATAAAGCTTTAATCAGGCATGGTTCTTTGAAGGAAATGTTCTTTTCATATTATGACCCGAAGCATGAAAATATTATTAATGCGCTTAAAGGATTTACCGGAGAATTAAATCTGAATATCCCGCGTACAGAGAACCGGTATTACCATTACCTCTTTTCTAACCCGGCAAATAACAGTACCTGCAAGCGTATGAATTTGTTTTTAAGATGGATGGTCCGTAAAGATGAAATTGATACAGGTATATGGAAAGAAATTGGAAAAGAAAAGCTTGTAATGCCTGTAGATACCCACATTGCAAGGATCTCAAAATCCTTAAATCTTGTAAAACGAAAAAGTATTGATCTTAAGTTTGCACTGGAGCTGACGGAAAAATTGAAGTTATTTGAACCTTATGACCCGGTGAAATATGATTTTGCATTATGCCATATCGGAATTGATAAAAAAGATTTTTAACTTTTATACGTCTTAAAAAATTATAGGCTTAACAGAGTGTTAGTAAGTATAAACAATATTGCTTATTTTAACATCACACAATTGATAAATCCACAAAAGTAGTTTCTAAATATATATTATTTATGAAAATAGGTATTCTTTGCTATCCCACATACGGAGGAAGCGGTGTTGTAGCTACAGAGCTTGGTATTGAGCTTGCTGCTCGCGGCCACCAGGTTCATTTTATTTCATACAGTATGCCGATGCGGCTTAACATGAGCTTTTCGGATAATATTTTCTTTCATAAAGTTGAGATAGCATCTTATCCTTTGTTTGATTTTCCGTTATACAGCATAGCACTTGCAAGTAAAATTGTTGAAGTAGCAAAATTCAACGGGCTAGATCTTGTTCATGCTCATTATGCTATACCGCATGCAACGAGTGCATACCTTGCCAGGGAAATTATCAAGGAAGAAGTCCTTTCAAAGAAAAAGAATAACCGTAATATTAAGATCATAACAACGCTGCACGGAACTGATATTACTCTGACAGGCTTAGAGATCAGCTTTCTTCCGACTATGAAGTTCTCAGTGCAGAAATCTGACGGTGTAACGGCTGTATCAGAATTTCTCAGGACCAAGACAATGTCGCAGTATGAAATAACCAAAGAGATAAAGGTTATACCTAATTTTATTAACCAGGATATCTATAAAAAAATTAACAATAACGAAACACAGTGTCTGAAGGAAAAGCTTTCAAAGAATGGTGAGAAGATCCTGGTTCATACATCAAATTTCCGGCCGTTAAAACGTGTTGATGATGCCATAAGAGCATTTAAGATCATCAATGATAAGATACCTTCAAAATTACTGCTGATTGGTGACGGACCTGACCGGAGCAAATGCGAATACCTTGTAAAAGATCTGGGATTGGTTGATAATGTTAAGTTTTACGGTGAACAGGAATCGTTTACTGAAATCCTTTCTGTATCCGATCTATTCCTCATGCCATCTCAATCAGAAAGCTTTGGGCTCTCAGCACTTGAAGCAATGGCCTGCGGTGTACCTGTAATATCCTCAAATGCAGGGGGGTTGCCGGAGCTTAACCTGCATGGTGAAACAGGTTACATTGCAGAAATTGGGGATGTTGATAAAATGGCAGATTATGCTATAAGGCTGCTGGATGACCCGAATATGTATAAAATATTTTCAGAAAATGCACTCGATAGAGCCACCACGCTTTTTTCCGCCGAAAAGATCATCCCCGAGTATGAAAAATATTACGAGGAAATCCTTTCAGAAAAATAAGAAAAATTTACAAATAATAAATTATGCTGGTAGAGCTTAGCCTCGTAATTATCGGCTTTGCAATAGGTACATTTGGCACCCTTGTGGGTGCAGGCGGCGGTTTTATCCTCATGCCTGTTCTGCTGCTGATGTTCCCTTCAGAAAGTCCCGAAATTCTGACAAGTATTTCACTTGCTGTAGTTTTTTTTAATGCGGCATCAGGCTCCCTTGCATATTCCAGAATGAAAAAAATAGATTACCGTTCCGGGATCATATTTTCTATAGCCGCCGTACCGGGTGCAATTGCAGGTTCGTTTACTGTAAAATATATTAACAGGGATATTTTTAATATTATCTTTGGTGTTATCCTTGTATTGGTTTCGTTATATCTTTATTTCAGGTCAGCAGGAAAAACTGATCCTGATAAGCCCGTACCCGAGCATTATTCAAAAAGATTATTGATTGACAGCGAAGATAATGAATATGCGTACGCTTTTGAACATAAAACAGGAATAATTATCAGTGTTTTGGTTGGGTTTGTATCAAGCCTATTGGGAATAGGCGGTGGGATAATTCATGTACCTGCCATGGTGAACCTGCTCAATTTCCCTGTTCATATAGCTACTGCAACATCACACTTTATACTTGCAATAATGGCTTTTGCAGGGACAGTAACACATATCATTGACGGTTCATATACGTGGGAAAGTGCCGTAAAGACAATTTACCTGGCAATAGGTGTAATTATTGGGGCACAGCTTGGTGCAAAGCTTTCAAAAAAGATAAAAGCTAATTTTATTATTAAAGCACTTGCTATAGCGTTGTGTATTGTTGGTGTAAGGATCTTTTTATTGACTGTAATAAAATAATTTTAAACTCTTATTTCCCTGTATTCAGCTCATCAGCTTTTTCTATAAGCCACGCTTTGTAAGGAAGCAGACTTTCCCTGAGCAGTTCATTTTTAATTTCTTTGTTAATTCTCGAGTTACCGCTTGCCGCCTTTGCTTTTAAGAGCTCCCTGTAAAAATTCAAAAATCTTAAATAATTATTAACTTCGTTCTTTCTTATCTTTTTATTGGAAGTTAAAAAATGCGTGAATGAATCAATCAGTGAATAAGCTTCTTCAATATAACCGAGTTCATAGTAAAGCTTTAACATCAGTACTTTTACAGGTATCTTAAGCCTGAAAAGCTTTAACTTTACCTTTGATAACGAGCCAAGAGACCTTTCAAACTGTTTTTTATTAAAAAATAACTCTGCAAATGAATATCCTATCATATCCTCTGAGTATTCCGGTGATATCTGCTCTCCATACTTACGTAAAAATTCAGCTGCCCAGTCACTTTCATTAAGCTGCAGTGCAGTCTGGAATATTATTATAAAATTGTTAACATCCATATACTGCGCAGTATATGTTGTATACAGATCAAGGGCTGCAGCTCTTTTTATAATCTCAAAATTTATCCTCTGGTATTTTTCATCATTGATAGCTGTTCTTTTCCGGTTGCAGCAGGTAGCCAGCATTAAATGCAGGTTCTGCAGCTCATTTCTGCCGAAAAGATCCGAATATAAGCCTACATAATCATTCATCTTGCTGAAATATTCTTCATCTTTATCTTCAAGCATAGTTATCATGAAACACAGATAAATTTTAAGTACTTTTATCAGCCTGCCGTTTACAGCAATTTCTGTTCCATTGTTCTCATTCTGTTCAATATATTCCAGTATCTTTTTGTAGTTAATATTCCTAAGATATTCAAAAACAATATTATCACGTAATGGCAGGTTGTATGAATGGCTTACCTGGTGCAGAATCTGGTATATATGCGAGAGCTCAACAAAGGAGCTGAACATCTGAAGCTCACCCTGTTCATATCTTTTTTCAAGAATAGGCTCCTGCATGTTTGAAAGAAAGTACAGCTGGTGCCAGAAAAGTGAAATATCTTCTTTATTATAAATATACTCCCCGCCTATATGATTATTCTGATCCAGTGAGCTTTCAAGCGCTATTAGATTTTTACCTGCCGGCCCGAATAACCTTCTTTCAGTAAGGTCATCAATAATGTATTTCTTCATCTCAATATCATTTCTTTCAAACGATGCTACTGCCAGGTACTTTTCCAGTAAATTATAAAGAGATGAAAGCAAATAACGATAGGTTTTATCATCATATTTCCTTTGCCCGTATATCTTTTTAAAGATATCCTCAGGGCTGAGTTTCTTATCATGCAGATCAAAATCAGGGTAAAATACCGCAATGATCTTAAAGAGCTTAACAATACTATCATTGGTATTAAAGTAATCAGAGCTGATAAAACGCCTGAATTTTTTCAATTCAGCCTTATCAAATGTCTTCAGTATTTCAATAAGCTTTTTTAGAAGCATTTTCCTTTAAAAATTTCATTTGAAGTTACTTGAATTTTACTTTAAAGTAAATGCTGTTTTTGAAGAAATTTAACGGTTTTCATGACAGAATAGATAAAATTTTCACTTTAATCCATAATAAAACTTCTTTGTCCGCCTCTGTACCAAAAGATATCTTTGTATCATAAAAGTGCACATAAAGTGCACAGGTA
>CAZOAP010000174.1:0-7450 GCA_964577645.1 uncultured Ignavibacteriales bacterium | reverse complement strand
GGATACAGGTATTTCATTGCCCGTATTGCAGAGGATCTGGAACTTACCGGATATGCTAAAAATCTCTTTAACGGAGATGTGGAAATTGTTGCCGAAGGAAGGCATGAATTTCTTGAGCATTTGATTGAAAAAGCAAAAGAGGGTCCGCACGGCGCACATGTAAAAACCTGCAAAACAGAGTGGCTTGACTTTAAAAAGAAATACGATAAATTTGAGATATTATAGTAAAAATTACACAAAATTTATAATTAAACAGCCAAAATCCCCGAAAAAATCTACTAATTCAGCTTTATTTTCAGCAATTAACCTAAAAATTTCCAATGCTTAAAAAATTTGCAATAGCAGCCTTATTTTTTGTTTCACCTGTATTTTTGAATGTGTTTGCGCAGTCAGAAATACCGGCATTTGATTTTTTAAGAGTAGAAACAGGGGCAAAAGCTTCATCACTTGCAGGGGCATTTGATACTTATACCGATGACCCAAATGCGATGTTCTATAATCCGGCCAGCTTAAGCACAATCACTAAAAGCAAAGTTTCAGCGGGCTTTGGCAAATACCTGCTGGATATGAATTTTGGCACCCTGGCTTATGCACAGAAATATAAAGATATAGGGTGGATAGGTATCGGCATCAAATATTTTGATTATGGCTCTTTTGACCGCACAGATGAGAACGGTTTATCAACCGGTGAGCAGTTCAATGCCAATGACCTGATGGTTTCTGTAGGGTACGGTAATTACATATATGAAAAAATCAATTATGGTATTACCCTGAAATATATTTATTCAGGTATTGCTGAGTATAAATCATCAGCTTTTGCAGTTGATTTTGGCCTGCAGTACCAGATACCTTCATCACAGCTTGCTTTAAGCTTCGGAGTTAATAATCTTGGTGCACAGCTAAGCTCATATATCAGTACAAAGGAAAAGCTTCCGCTAGATATAAGGGTAGGTATTTCAAAAAGGCTTGAACATACTCCGGTAAAGCTTAACGTAACTTTTGCCAAGCTTAATGAAAGCCGTGAAAAGTTCGTACAGCATTTTAAAGCCTTTTCCATAGGTGCTGAGTTCATTTTCAGTGATTATGTTTCAGCCAGGCTTGGTTATGATAACGAAAGCAGGCAGGATATGAAGCTTGGTACATCGCTTGGTATTTCAGGTTTTTCAACAGGTCTTGGCATACGCTTTGCTGAAAAGTATGTGTTTGATTATTCGCTGAACTCCTTAGGCAAGGTTGGAAGCACTCACAGGGTAAACGTTGGGTATATATTTAACTAATATTTTAAATTAATCTAAAGGAGATATTACAATGTTCAACGAAGAAGAAGGAATTGCAGGCGGTGCCGGCATGGAAGGCGGAGCAGGCGGCGCCGGAAAAACTGAACGCACTTATATTGTGCAGTCAGGGGATACTTTAAGCAAAATAGCAAAAGAATATTACGGCGATGCCAGCAGGTATATGGATATTTACAACGCCAATACCGATCAGCTTTCTGACCCCAATAAAATACAGGTTGGTCAGGAATTGATAATACCGTAACAACATTTTTAAAACAGGCTGCTGTAAAAAGCAGCCTGTTAAAATTAAATTAATATGCGTATAAAACTCACTTACTTCACCCAGTCCTTCTTATTTATTATATCAGCTGTTTTTATTATCTCAATAACTTCATGCGGCAGTGATGATATTGTAAACAACACACCAACCCCCGAGCCTGTTGATACTTCATCGTTTGAGTATCCGTTTACTATAGGTTCAAACTGGAATTATTCAAAAACACTTTATGCTGAAAATATCAGGCCTGATTCTATCAGGTATAAGTTCAGCTCTTACCCTGTAACAGGTACCGGGTATACTGAAATATTGTATGATACTAATGTAATAATTGGCGGACCGGTCAGGGTATTTTATGACAGAACGATAACTGGTAATGATACTATTGCAAGCAGGTATTATTATAGCAACAGCACTAATTCTATGGTATGTTATGGTTACAGGGGAGGTTCAACACCGGCATTTCCGTTCAGAATATATAACGGAATAACTAATATTGCAGAAAACGACGGTTATGGTTACAGATCGTTAAGTGATACATATATTGTTTTCAGTCCCATAATAATTGCACTAAAATATCCTGTTTTAAAGAATACAGAATGGATGATATTCAATTTTGGATCAAATATTATTTCAAAGAAGTATCTCTCATGGGAAAATTATCATCTGGATACTGCAACTATTGCATGCATCAAAACGCAGAGGATATGGTCAAATAACAGCGATTATATCTATTATGACTATTATTCTAAATACGGGCAGATGAAAAGAGAATATATAAGCAAAAATCAACCGGTAACAAATACGATTGGATTAACAATAGGATATGTTGATTACAGAGATCTGTATCTTGTTACTTCATTTAATATTGCGGCGCAATAATTTATACTATAAATGAAAAATATAATACTCTTAACAATTTCGCTGATTATGTTTATATTATTTTCATGCAGCCATGAAGATAATATAAACAATTCAACTGAAGTTCCAGTTGATACAACAGCATTCATTTTTCCATTTGATATAGGAAATTACTGGGATTATACAAGTTTATCAACAGTAACAGATTTTAAACCTTATTCCATATCAGCATTGTTTACCGGTTATCCACGGAATGGGAATGGTAAACTGGCTATTACTAAAGATACCATTCTGCACGGAATAACTGTGAGGCAGTTTACAAATACTTACAATGAAGATTCGGCAACTTACATCAGCAGAATTTATTACTTACAAAATGATACTGCACTGCTTCAATATGCTTATTCTATTTATTCATCATCAGATATCTACCCTGATAGTAAATCCCGGCTTTATTACAAATTCAATGGCAGGTTATTTAATTCACCCAGGGAGTTATTGCTGAACACTGAATATGAAATGAATAATTCTTCTAATGATACTTTGATCTATGAAAATCCTGCAGCTGTTTCATTGTTCTATCCAATAGTTACCGGCCGTGAATGGGTATACAAAAACTTCTTTTCCAATACAATAAACAGAAAATACCTGAATTACGAGAATCTTTCTGTAGGAAATATCATTGTGAGCTGTATTAAAACAAACCATTACTGGAGTCCGGAAAATTTTGCCGAAGTATATGACTATTATTCAAAATACGGCAAGTTAAAACATTACCTGTTTGCAAATGATGTGATAGTAACTGATGAATTGGGACATGAACTAGGAACTGTAGATCTTAAGGATATATCGAATGTTACTTCATATTTTGTTACAGAAATAATGCCCCGTTAATTATTTCAGGGCATTATCTTTGAATTTTTGTGCAGTTTCTTTTGAGTTATCGATATCCTTGATGCTTAATACTTTATCATAATATTTAATAGCTTCACTTTTATTGCCCTTTTGCTCATAAATAACACCGCTCCCTAACAATGAAAATACATAATATGGAGATTCTTCACCTTCTTTTTCCAAACTTCTGCAGATATTTATTGTCGTTTCATAGGACTTTAAAGCATCATCTATATTGCCTGTTTTGGCAAGGCATACACCCATATAATAATTTGCTTCCCTGCGGATATAATTATTATTATAATAAGGCATGCTGCTATCTGCCTTATTTAACATCTGCCTGTACAGATTCAAGCCTTCAGTTATGTTATTCAAACCCACATAACACTTCCCAAGGAACCGTTCAAAAACCGGATTATTTGGATAAATTGAAACAAGCTTCAGAGCATATTTTTGCGCTTCAGGATAATTCTTTTCATAAGAAAGGTGAATATATGCAAGTGTAACAGTTGCTTCGGTCTTTGAGTACTTACCGTTATCAGCACAGTCTCTAAGCTGCGTTAAACCAAGCTCTTTATTCCCTTTTGGGAAGAAAAATAATACAGCCTTCAGGAACGGGTAACGCTCAACAACATAATCAACTGCATAGTTATAGATTCCAAGGCCTAATACAGCATCTTTGTTTGAAGGGTTCATTTCGTAGCTTCTCTGGATAAGGTTCAAGCCCTGTTTACCATCATCAATTGCTTTAAGCCAGTTATCACGCATAACGTTCATAAAGCCTCGGTAGCCTATAACTCCGCCCAGCAGGAACGTAGCCCAGTCATTATTTTCATTTTCATCAAGTCTTTCTTCACAAACTTTTATGCATCTATCCACTTTGGCAAGATAGTTATCATCATTAGTGCGGTCATCTTTATTAATATATATCTTCCACCATTCCGTCATTGCCTGGAAGAAATATCCGGAAGGGTCCTTAGGATCAGCATCTATGAATCCCTGGAACAAAGTATTGGCTGAATCAAACTCTAGTTTATAAACATGATCTATACCTTTAACAATTTGTTCCTCTTTGGATTGTGAAATTGAAATTAAAGGGATAAACAGCAAAATAATCAGCATTTTATGTATATTTCTCATATTTATTATAACGAAATAATATGCAGTAAAATTTCAAAAAAAATCCCGGATATTAAAATATACGGGATGATCAAAAATATTAATTATAATTGTTAAAACCCAATACCATAATATTTAAAGCCGTTTTGCCTGATAAATTTAGGATTGTA
Source organism: uncultured Ignavibacteriales bacterium (assembly GCA_964577645.1). Taxonomy (GTDB): domain Bacteria; phylum Bacteroidota; class Ignavibacteria; order Tepidaquicellales; family OLB5; genus OLB5. Next base: position 2,852 of record CAZOAP010000174.1, on the reverse strand, counting down.
AATATTCCTGCCGTCAAATATAACACGGCTTTTCATAAGCTTCTTAAGCTTATCAATATTCAGCTTGCGGAATTCATTCCACTCTGTTACAAGAACAAGGCCTTCGGAATTTTTAAGTGCAGAGTAATTATCTTTGAATATCTTCACCTGTTTGAACTTTTTACCGTAAAGGATTTTAAAATTTTCATTTGCAACAGGGTCAAATGCATTTATCCTGGCACCGTGAGCGAGCAATTTCTCTATTATTGTCAGTGCCGGGGCTTCCCTGAGATCATCGGTTCTGGGTTTATATGATAGGCCCCAGACAGTAAACGTTTTTCCTTTAATATCATTTTTATAATGCTTCAGTATTTTATCAACAAGAACCTGTTTTTGTTTCTCGTTAATTTCATCGATAGTTTTTAATATTTTAAAATCATAACCGTGATCTTTTGAAGTGTTAAGCAGACCTTTTACATCTTTGGGAAAACAGCTACCGCCGTATCCCACACCGGGAAAGAGAAAACTTGAGCCTATTCTTGGGTCAGAGCCTATTCCGGTACGTATCATATTTATATCAGCTTTTACCATTCCGCTGAGGTTGGCAAGCTCATTCATAAATGATATTCTTAGTGCAAGCATTGAGTTTGCAGCGTACTTGGTAAGCTCACTCGAGCGCTCATCCATTAATATGAATCTTTCTGAGACTCTCATGAAGCTGCTGTACAACTCTTTCATTATATCTGCAGCCCGTTTGCTTTTTGTACCCACTACAACTCTATCAGGTGACATGAAATCAGTAACAGCGGCACCTTCTTTAAGGAATTCAGGATTTGAAACAACATCAAATTTCTTTTTTGTTTTTGATGAAATTAGCTTTTTTAATTTATCACAGGTGCCAATTGGTACAGTACTTTTGCTTACAATAACTTTATACCCGTTGATATATTTGGCCATATTACCTGCTACCTGCAAAACCCTTGTCATATCAACTGAACCGTCTTCAAGCGGCGGAGTTGGCAGGCACAGGAATATTACATCAGTTTTTTGTACAACATCCTTTAAGCTGGAAGTAAATTCCACTCTGCCTTCAGTAAGATTTTTTTCGAGTAATTCTTCAAGCCCCGGTTCATATATAACGGGGTCACCTTTTTTAAGACGCTCGATCTTTTTCTCATCAACATCCATACAAAGGACATTATTACCGTTTTCAGCAAAACATACTCCGGAAACCAAACCAACATACCCGGTACCAATAATTCCTAGTTTCATAGTATTTTTTAATTATGCAGCACTTTGCTGCTTAATATCAGAAAATTTATAATTGTATTTAATAAAATAAAATAAACCGGCGATCAGAAATAAAACAAAGCTCATTGCATGAGTAGCTGTTCCGTAACCGAGGGCAGCAGGCTCACTTACCATGAACATATTCACAAGTGTAACTTTGCAAATGTAGTGATATGGACCTGTTGCAGCCGGTGAAGGTATGAACATTGCAACATTAATAAGCACTAAAAGCAGATTGGCATCCCACAAACCTTTGATAATACCTGTACCTTCACCTGCAGTCAAGATACCAAAAGAATAAAACGGAATGTAAGTACTGATAAGATAAGATGCCCATAAAAGCATAGAATAAATTGCTATACGGAAAAACAATGAAGGTTTTTTAAGTACTTCAAAGCCGGTAAGGAGAGAATCAAAAATGTTATCAACTTTTTCGTGAAGTTTTGAAGGAAGGTACTTTGTAAAGAATTTTACAATTTTCAGGCTTTTTTCAGGCTTAATCAGCATGAAGAGTATCCATAAAAGCATCAAAAATATTGCGGATGAAAGTATTATTACTGCTGAGCCTATTGAAGGAATAGCATTGGTAATTTTATCTTTAAAATATATCAGTGCAATACCAAACATTAACAGGAACATAACCGTATCAATAATACGCTCAACAATTATGGTAGCAAATGCCGAAGCTCTTGAAATATTTTCTCTTTTGCCAAGCATGTATGGCCTTACAACTTCACCTGAGCGGGGGAATAGGTTATTCATCATATAACCTATAATTGTAGTAGCAAACAGATTCCTGAATGAAATATCTTTCTTTATCGGTTCCATCAATACACCCCAGCGGATTGCCCTGATAGCTGAACCGCCGAAAACCCCGATGGACATTCCGATAAAAACGTAAAGATAATTTGTAGTTTTTAAAATATTTAATAGCTCAGTAAGGTTCACATTCCTGAATGCCAGGTAAAGGAACAATGCCAGCAATAAGGTGCTAATTACAATATTAAGTTTCCTGCCTCGGCTCAAAATATGTTATCTCATATCAATTACTTCTACGCCTTCCGGGGGAGTAAATGTGAATTTGGAATTACTTACACCAATATTGGTTTGAATATTTTTAATGGAATAAGTTGAAGAGGATTCATCAGTTAAAATGTATATTTTTTTTATGATCCAGTCATCTTTACCAACCCAAAGTTTGGCAGATTTAACATAACCGCTTTCCCTGGGTTTTAATGAAAGGACATACACATCTTTGCCATTCAGCTTTTCTGTACCAGTAAGATCGCTGTAAAAATTTTCAGGGTACTGGAATAAATATTTATTCGGTGAAAATGTATTTCCTGTTTCTTTGTAATAATCTATTACCACCTGTTTTTTGCCGGGTGTATATGACCATGATGTACTGCCATCAGTAACAATTGTCTGTGAACCGGTCTCTATCCTGTACTTATTTTCCTTTTTGATATACAGGGTACCTGAAGAAGACTGTGCTTTGGATTTGTTATACTTTACAGTTTGCGAGAATGAAGCTTTTGCGTCTGTGATATCTTTGTAAGCATTTTGCACATTTTGGATTACCT
>CAZOAP010000173.1:0-7457 GCA_964577645.1 uncultured Ignavibacteriales bacterium | reverse complement strand
GAATTAAATATTTGCGAGCGAAGCGAAGCAATCCCATCAGATCATAAACATGACAACACAACTAAGTTCATTAATTTCATTAACACACAACTCCGCTCCAATTAATGAAGATCCTTCTTTCATATTTAGGAAATCTAAAAGAATACATAATATTTTCAGCTTTAATAATTTTCAGCCTGCTGCTTATATTCCAGAACGATAATGTTCAGATAAGATTTGTAAGAGTGGTTGCAGTAAATGTTATTGGTGTCGTGCAGAACGGCTTTTCCATTATACCCAATATTTTTCAGCTTGAGCGTGAGAATAAAACCCTGCGTGAAACCAATATAGATCTTTCAAAAGAATTAAGCCTGCTTAAAGAAGCCAAGCTTGAGAATTTAAGGCTGAACCAGATGCTTGATTTTAAACAGCGCACAAACTACCGAGTTGTTACAGGTAAAATTATCGGTAAAACCCTTATACAGACAAGGAACAATATTACTATAAATATAGGTGAGCATGATTCAGTTAGAATCGGCATGCCCGTCATAACCGATAGGGGACTTGTAGGCAAAATTGTTGCCACAAGCGGAAATTTCAGCATAGCACAGATACTGCTTAACAAAGACCTGAAGGTCAGCGCAAAGGACCAGCGCTCAAGGGTTGATGGTATTATTTCCTGGGATGGCGAAGGCAAAGTGCGGATGAAAAATGTATCCAAAAGCGCTGATGTTAAGGTGGGTGATATATTAATGACCTCCGAATATAGTAATTCATTTCCTTCGGGAATTCCAATAGGATATGTAACTACCGATAATACTATTGATAATTTGTTCAAGAATATCGAAGTAGAGTGTTTTGTTAATTTTGAAACTGTTGAAGAGGTCTTTGTGCTTAAGTTCCTTTCAGATGATGAAAGAAAAGATCTTGAGAAGAAATATCTTGAAAAGACAAAATAAAGCGTAATGAAAGAGTATCTGAAATATGCGGGTATACTTCTTGTACTGATACTGATACAGAAAACTGTCATCAATTTCATAGATGTTACTGAATTCAAAATAACCCCTGATATTGTGCTGATTGGATTGGTTTATGTAGGCATAAAGCGCGGCAAAATAACAGGAAGTATTGCAGGGTTTCTTTCAGGTCTGATAGTTGATATATTCAGCTTTTCATTTATCGGGCTTATGGCACTCTCCAAAACAGTTGCCGGGTTTGCCTCGGGTTTCTTCAATGAAAATACCAAGATAGAAAGATACCTGAACAGCTATATATTTATTCTTATAGTTACATTCTGCTCATTAATTAACAACACAGTTTATTTTTTATTTTATTTCCAGGGAACGAATTTAGTGTTTTTGGATATTGTAATTAGATATATAGTTCCCACATCGGTTTATACAGCTTTATTCAGCGTTTTCCCAGTTCTGTTTGCAAGAAGAAGAAGATTTGCAAGGTAAAGCAGTAACCTGTTTTAATTCTGTACACAATTAATAATAAATGGATCTCAGCAAAAGAAAAAATTTCTATTATGTATTTTCACTGGTAATCTGCATAATTATTGGCGGCAGGCTTGTGCAGCTGCAGCTTATCAACCCCGAAAAGTTTGATAAGGATGCTGAGAGGAATTCAGTAAAAACAATTATCACAACACCTGCGCGCGGACTCATTTTTGACCGCAACGGCAGGCTGCTTGTAGATAACAAACCCTCATACAGTGTTACTATCACAAAGAAAGAATTTGATACCAATAATATCCCAGTTGTGTGCACAATGCTTGGGATGGACCCGAATGACCTTAGAAGTGAGCTGAAAAAAATTGAAGGTACAAACCGTTTTATACCTACAAGAATACAGCGTGATGTGGATTTTAAAGTAATATCATTCATAGAAGAGAACCATGAAATTTTAAAGGGTGTTGATTACAGCATCGATCCCATAAGGCTTTATCCCACTGATTTTAAGGGCTCACACATGATAGGTTACACAAAAGAAGTAACCGAAGGCATGCTTAAAAAACAGACGAGTGATTATTACAAACAGGGTGATCTTATTGGTACCACCGGACTTGAAGCCGGGTACGAAAATTACCTGAGAGGTGAAAAAGGATTTGAGTTCATACTGCAGGATTCCAAAGGCAGGGAAGTAGGTCCGCTGAATGACGGAAAGAACAATGTAAAAGCTGTCAGCGGGTATGATCTTGTTTTAAGCGTTGATGCTGAAGTACAGAAGTATGCCGAAAAGCTGCTTGAAGGCAGAACGGGCGGAATAGTTGCAATGGACCCGAAGACCGGTGAGATAATCTGCATGGTAAGCAAACCTGATTATGACCTGAACTATTTCAGCGGAAAGCTATCGCCTGAAATATGGACATCGTTAAACACAGATAAGAAAAAACCGCTATTTAACCGTGCAACACAGACACGATATCCTCCGGGCTCAACATATAAAATGGTATCAGCTCTTGCATCACTTCAGGAGGGGATTTTAAAGCCCAATTCAACCATACCATGCGAAGGAAGCTTCAGGTTTGGTGACAGGGTATTTGGTGATCACGGAGCGTATGGCTCGATAACAATTCCAACAGCCATTGAGCATTCCTCAAACGTATTTTTCTATAAGCTGGTGCTTCGCATAGGGTTAGAGAACTGGAATAAATACGGGCAAATGCTGGGTTTCGGCAACAAGACAGGCATTGATATCCCCGAGGAAACAAAAGGTTTACTGCCCTCAACTGAATACTATAATACACGATACGGGCCTAAGGGGTGGACTGAAGGCTTTGTTGTGAGCCTGGGCATTGGACAGGGTGAGCTTGGTGTATCACCATTGCAGATGGCTGTGTATACATCAATGCTTGCAAATTCAGGTACCTTCCTGCAGCCGCACCTTGTAAGATCACTTAAAAACCCGGTAACAGGCGAGCTTATCCCGGTACAGTACAAAAAGCATGAAGTGGCAATAGATAAGGATTATTTTAAGGTCATACAAAAAGGTATGTACCTTGTTGTGAACGGAAGCGGAACAGCTAAGGCAATAAGAACAAGCGATGTAATAATTGCGGGTAAAACAGGTACAGCGCAGAATCCACATGGTCAGGACCATTCCTGGTTCATAGCTTACGCGCCGTATGATGACCCCAAAATTGCAATTTGCGTGATGGTTGAAAATGCAGGCTTCGGTGCAACTGTAGCAGCGCCTATAGCACAAAGAATAATTTTAAGATATCTGCTGGGTCTTGCAGATGAAACTGAAGTAAGAGATACTTTTGGCGGAGATTAAAATAAAGTAAATGCAGGCTAAATTATTTGACAGGTTTAATTTTGTAGTATTCTTCTCAGCGCTGGGTTTAATTACCTTCGGGCTGGTTGCAATATACAGCGCAACATTTGGCAATGAGCTTGTTGCGGGAAATTTTAACAAACAGCTGATCTCTGCAGCTGTAGGCGTACTGCTTGTACTTGCAATAATGTATACCCCTTCCAAATATATAGCAATGTCCTCATATATCATTTACGGTATTGTACTTATACTGCTTATTGCGGTGATATTCCTGGGCAAAAAAATTAAAGGACAGACAAGCTGGTTCTCAGTTGGGGGATTCGGTGTGCAGCCCTCGGAATTTGCAAAGGTTGCAACTGTACTTGCGCTGGCTTATTTCCTTTCAAACAAGAATAAGGAAGCAGATGTAACAAAGTTCCGTGATTTTATGTATGCAGTGGCAATTTGCCTTGTGCCTGTTGCGCTTATCATGCTGCAGCCTGATATGGGTACAACACTTGTGTTCTTATTTTTACTTTTGCCTGTGCTGTATTGGGCGGGAATGCCGAATTATATCATGTTCTTTATAGTTGCACCGGCTATAACAGCCATAACTGCGTTCCTTGGTACGTGGTATTTTGTGGCGGCAGTGATATTTATAATTGCCATGATGCTTGTCTTTAAGAAGAACATACTGATATCCGTAATAATTGTTTGTATATCAATAGCCTCGGGATTTTCAGTCAACATGGTTTACAGTAAACTGCAGCCTTACCAGCAGAAGCGTATTCAGAGCATGTTCAATCCTGAATCAGACCCTCTGGGTGCAGGCTATAACGTTATACAATCAAAAATAGCTATTGGTTCAGGCGGCCTTTCAGGCAAAGGATTTATGCAGGGTACACAAACTCAGCTAAAATATATCCCTGAGCAGTGGACGGATTTTATCTTCTGCATGGTTGGCGAGGAGTTTGGCTTTATCGGTTCGATTGCAGTCGTTCTGCTCTTCCTGATATTGATCTGGCAGACTATACATATTGCCTATATTTGCAAGAACCAGTTCCTTAGTATATGCTGTATAGGGTTTGCTACGATCTTTTCTTTCCACATACTGATAAATTTGGGTATGATAATGGGAATTATGCCTGTTATCGGTATTCCATTGCCGTTTATGAGCTACGGTGTATCATTTTTACTCAGTAACCTGATAATGCTTGGGATAATATTGAATGCGTACAGGAACCGCAAGGACTATGTATAGATGTGAAATGTGAGACGTCAAACGTGAAACGAATGTTAATGTGTTGCCATGACCTTTAGGTCGTGTGTAAATTTTAATAATATGATATGGGCTTTAGCTCCTGATAAATATTATTAAATTAAATAAAACAGATTTTAAATTCGTAATTCCTAATTCTTAATTTCTATTTGAAAAAAATTGCACTTTTCTAAAAAATTTAAAAACGCTTTAAGGGAAACAAACTCGCACTTAGTTGTGGGGCTGGATACTGATATTACAAAGATACCGGAATTCCTAAAGACATCGGCAAATCCAATGGCGGAGTTCAACAATCTTGTAATTGAAGCCACTAAAGAATATGTATGCGGCTATAAGCTTAACATTGCATTCTACGAGCGCGCGGTTGAAACAGGCTTTGCAGCTATAAGAGCTGCAATTGCTGCAATTCCTGAAACACTCATAACAATTGCAGATGCCAAGCGTGGTGATATTGAAAATACCACTGAGCTTTACGCACAGGCTTTCCTGGATGAGTTCAATTTTGATTCAATTACCGTGCAGCCGTATATGGGGCAGGATTCTGTCAGGCCCTTCCTTCGCAGGAAGAATAAATTTGTCTGGGTGCTTGCATTAACCTCAAATTACGGCGCAAATGATTTTCAGTTCTTAAAAGTTGGCTCTCAGCCGCTGTGGGAAGTTGTTGTTGAAAAAGCACTTGAGTGGAATGACCATAAAACCGGATTTGTATTCGGGGCAAGCCATACCAAGGAAATTGCAAAGATGACTAAGAATTTTCCCGAAGTACCGCTGCTTATACCCGGCATAGGTGCGCAGAAGGGTTCGCTTGAGAAGACTATAAACTCACTTAACCATACATTATTTGTGATAAATCAGAGCCGCTCAATAATATACGCTGCGCCAAAGGCTGAGAGTGCTGAGGAGTTTAAAGCAATTGTTGGCGAAGCAGCCATGAAGGCAAGGGATGAGATAAACGGCTTTTTGATGTTGAAGAAATAAATGTCTAAGATTTATTTTTCTTCTGTAAACCTGCGTATTCAAAAAGTATGGAACTTGTTTTGGCATCTATTTAATGAATAAAATAATGAATAAATAAATATTAAAAAAAATAATATGAATAGATTCCCGCCTACGCGGGAATGACCATGCAATTGAAACCCAAACTTAATATCAATGAAAATTTTATTTGCCGCTTATGGGAAGGCGGCATTTCTTATTACAGGGATCTTGTTACTGATTCCGGCGAAGATGTTGAGGTCATTAGCCACGGCGTGCGCAATTATGAAGCAGGACCTGATTACAAAAATGCAAAAATAAGGATCGGCAGTAAAACATTTACGGGTGATGTTGAGATTCACCGTGATTTTAAGAACTGGGCCGAACATGATCACCCTAAAGACAGGCGCTATAATTCCGTGATACTGCACGTTGTGTTATGGGATTCCGAAGAACGAACTCCCCCAAAGCTGCGTATAAAACGCGACCTTCCAAGTGTAATTCTGGCAAATCATTTAACATCATCTATACACGATATTTGGCAGGATATAATTGCCAAGCCATCGGAGAAATTCCGCCTGCCGTGCTATGAAAGAAATCGTTTAGCTGATGATAAATTAATACTGACCTGGTTCAGTAAGCTTGCCGGTGAAAGGCTTGGTCTAAGATCAGAGCGAATATTATCAAGGATAAAGGAACTCTCACCTGAGCAGAATAAAGTATCAAAGAAAAGCAGTGTGTGGGAGCAGGCGTTGTATGAGTTTATCTTCGAAGCGCTTGGCTTTGCAAAGAATAAGGAGCAAATGATGAAGCTCTCAGCCATTGTAACGCTTAAAATACTATCCAGGGCCGGTAATGGAAATGTGCAGAACGTGCAGGCAATGTTATATGGTGTGAGCGGATTGTTGTTTGATGTGAGAGCTAAGGACCCGTATATTGATATGATAAAATCACATTGGCGTGAATACGAGGAAAAGCTGAGGGTCGTTAAGCTTGAGCGCAGCTACTGGAATTTTTACGGACAAAGGCCGCAGAATTTTCCAACCCTGCGAATTGCATACGGCTCACAGGTCATATTAAAAATACTGAATGATGGATTATTCAAGAATATAATTGAAATTTTCAGTAACAGGACGTTTGATGTGAAAACAGCATTTAACAAACTTGCTGAATTATTTGAACCTGAATATGATGCATACTGGTCAACCCATTATGATTTTGGTAAATCATCAAAGTCACAAAACATACTTGCCGGTAAGCAGAGAATTACAGATATTATAATCAATGTACTGCTTCCGTTTGTTAAGGTATATACAGATGTTTTCGGTAAACCTGGTATCTCAGAAAATGCATTTAAGCTTTATTCTGAATTAAAGATAAAAACTGATAATAATATTATTAGAGTAGTAAATGAACAATTGTTAAATGGAAGAGATATTAAGATCAATACTCCGGCAAGTGAACAGGCAGTGATACAGTTATACAATTTCTATTGCACCCGTGAGAGATGTGATAAGTGTGAAATTGGAAAGAAAGTGATGAAAGGTGAGGGATATGAATATAGGATCATCTATTATTGAATAATATTATGGGCTAAAGCCCCAAAAATTATTTTAAATGTAACCACGACCTAAAGGTCGTGGCAATTATATTAATATATATTAGAACCTTTAACAGGTCATTGATAAAAATTGTACTTTAAAAAATATATAAGAGTTTTTCAAAAATCGTTGATTAAACCAAAATGTATTTTACCTTCTAAAATTGAATCACCCCTGCCTAAAGCGTAACTGACACCAAACATACCGAGCGATGTTTCAATTCGAATACCTAGTCCATAGCCATATATCAAACCTTCCTGCGAGGGAATATTATAAAGGTCATCTTCAGGTTTCAGGTAATAGCCAAGGTCATAGAAAATTGCGGCAAAGCTCTTGCGGGTGAGAGCATACCGCAGCTCTAT
>CAZOAP010000172.1:0-7470 GCA_964577645.1 uncultured Ignavibacteriales bacterium | reverse complement strand
TTACAATAATAAAATTACACAGGAATACCTTGCCAGAACAGGAATTAAATCATTTGTACCAATCGATCCCCAGCCACTGTTTTGGTATAACCCTGATCTTAACACGACAAAATTCCTTATACCCGGTTTGTTTTGCATGATTCTCATCACAACCGCTGTTATACTCACAAGCCTTTCCATTGTGCGTGAAAAAGAGCTTGGTTCAATGGGGCAGCTAAGGGTATCGCCGCTCAGCTCAATTGAATTGATACTTGGCAAGACAATACCCTACACCGTTGTAGCACTTTTTGTGGCAGCATTCACTTTATTTATCAGTAATATTGCATTCGGTTTGGAAATAAAAGGCAGCTATATATTGTTATTCTTTACAACCATAATTTTTCTTATTGCAATATTAAGCCTTGGTATATTTATTTCAACAGTTTCAGATTCTCAGCAGGTTGCTTTCCAGATAGCATCAATTGCAACTATGCTCCCTACATTCATTCTCTCTGGTTTCATTTTCCCAATAGAAAGTATGCCCTGGCCGATACAGATATTGACTAATATAACGCCTGCAAAATTTTATATAATAATACTGCGTGCAATAATTCTAAAGGGTGCCGGGATAGAAGCTTTCTGGAAGCAGATAATAAGCCTTTTTATATTCATAGCATTTTTTATCAGCATTTCTACGATAAGAATGAGAAAGGCAAACGGGTAAGCTATGAACCTGATACTGAATTTCATTAAAAAGGAATTCCTGCAGTTCAAGCGTGATAAGCGCATGTTCGGTGTTATCCTGATAGCCCCGGTACTGCAATTGATCTTTTTAGGATATGCAGCAACGCTTGATGTGAAGAATGTCAAAACGGCTGTGTGGGACCAGGATAAGAGCTCAACCAGCAGGGAGTTCCTTGAAAAGTATGAGAAGTCAGGTTACTTCACCATGAAGTATTATGTATCAAGCTACAGTGAAATTACTGAGCTTCTGGATAACGGCGAAGTTGTGATGGCTGTTATTATTCCCCCGGATTTTGAAAAAGATGTTCGCAGCGGCAGAACATCAAAACTGCAGACTATCTTTGACGGCTCAGACGGTAACAAGGCGTTGATAGCAGCGGGATATTCACAGGGCATAACTATAAGCTTTGCATCAAATATAATTAGTGAATTTGTGGAACGTTCCGGCAGGAAAAATCTGCCTGTGATGAAGATACCTGTTATTGAGGCTGAAACACGTGCGTGGTATAACCCTGATCTTGTAACAAGGAATTACATGCTGCCGGGTATTGTTGGATTACTTATTATGGTAGTAACAATTAACCTGACCTCGCTTGCAATTGTAAAGGAAAGAGAGATAGGAACATTTGAACAGCTTATAGTGACACCTTTAAAATCATACCAGCTGATAATAGGCAAGCTTGTACCGTTTTCAATACTAGGTTTTGTTTCAGTAACAATAGTTATGACGGTGATGAGGTTCTGGTTCGGCATAGAAGTAAAAGGAAGCGTTCCCCTGCTTTACTTTGCTGCATTATTATTTATGCTTTCTACATTAGGTCTAGGTTTATTTGTTTCAACAATATCCAAAACGCAGCAGCAGGCTACTATGACATCATTTTTTGGCGTAATGATGCCTATGATATATCTCTCGGGATTTTCTTTCCCCATAGAAAATATGCCGGTATGGGTACAGTATATTACTTATGTTATCCCCTTAAGATATTTTATTACTATAGTACGGGGTATAATTTTAAAGGGAATCGGTTTTGAGCATCTGTATGACCAGTTCCTTGCCCTGTTTATTTTTGGTGTTGTGATACTTGCGCTGAGCTCATTAAGGTTCAATAAAAAACTGGAGTAAAAACATTATACTAAAAGCCATGATCCAAATGCCTTACATATTATTTATAAATCCTTATTTAACAGTGATGGAATAGTACTTTTATATAAAATGACATTCGAGCCCTGAAATTGGGCATTTTTCCAAACAAAACCTTTAATATTTCTTTAAATTTTACTGATATTTAATTGAAAAATACTTGCATTTTTTAATAAATGCATATATATTTGAATAATTTCCAATGAAAAAGCCACTAAAAATAACGAGTATAGCTTGTCTGCTGATAATATTTGCTGCGGGTTTACTTTATGCAGCAACAGAACTTCAGTATTTTACAGGTAAGAATGAATCAGATACAATTCTTTTGGAATGGAAAACAGGCACAGAAGATAACCTGAACCGTTTTGAAATTGAAAGAAGTGCATCTGAACCAAACAACTATGTAAATATAGGCAGTGTAACAGCTATCGGAAATAATTCATACTATTATTTCAGAGATAATGCTGCACGCCTGAGTTCCAGTCCGATTTATTATTACAGGCTTAAAATAGTTGATAACAACGGCAATTATGTATATTCGCAGACAATAACCGTTGCACATGTTATTTCCAGCGTTCGCGATACCTGGGGAAGCATAAAAGCTATCTTCAGATAGCAAACGGTTTTAGAGTCAATCCATCCGCGGTTATACAACATTTCCGATATAAATTTCCTCAATTATTTTTTTACCGTTTCTAAAATGATCATTTAAATATATTCTAAAAACCAATCTAAAGGAGAATGTTTCATGGCAGATACAAGACCGGCAGTAACATCAATGACGCAGGCAGATATTGATGACGGAAAAACAATGGCAATACTTGCCTATATCTTTTTTTTAGTACCGTTATTTGCAGCAAGAGATAAAAAGTTTGCAATGTATCACACTGAACAGGCAATAGCACTTTGGATAGCCTTTATAGCAATTTATATTGTAATGACAATTTTAACAATTATTGTTAACCAGATAAGCAGCACACTTGGATGCGTTATTTCTATTTTGGGAATATTGCCCTGGCTGGCATATGTTGTATTATGGATAATGGGCCTTTTGAATGCTATAGGCGGAAAAGTAAAAGAGCTTCCGGTTATCGGCGCATGGGGACAGAAATTCAATTTAGTAAAATAATTTTCAATCTATTATATAAACAATATACTCTTTTTTAACAGGAGAAGTTAAATGGCAGAATCAACAAGACAGGTTAATTTTACACAGGAAGATGTTAATAACGGAAAGACAATGGCTATCATTTCTTACCTGATATTCTTTATCCCGTTGTTAATGGATGACATGAAAAGAAATAACTTTGTTATGTATCACACAGAGCAGTCAATTGTACTGCTTATTGTGAATATCTTAGCAGGCATTATAGGAACAATAACATGCGGTATAGGTTTCATACTGTATATTCCATGGGTAGTTTTCCTGATAATGGGCATGATGAACGCCTCCAAAGGTGAGTGCAAACCGCTTCCATTGGTTGGCCAGTTCGGCGAAAAATTCAATCTTGTTAAGTAACAAATAATAAGAAAATCTTTTATTTTAAGCGCATTCATTTTGGATGCGCTTTTTTTATATATTATTTTGTTTTTATTGAAACAATATTTGTAACAACAGGTATAATATTCTGTTGAAGTTTTAGAATAAGTAAAATTAACTGAAAAATGAACAATAACGACCAGTTGAACCTTTTAAGGATATTTTTTTTTTTTTTTTTAATTCTGAATATTCTGTACGGCCTGGGATGGTCCGGCTATACACTAGTTGGCGGACTCATTACCTGCGGTTTGGGGTGCTTGTTTGGTGCACTACCGGTAATAAATATCATAGCCTGTGCAATGGATTTTGTATCATACAACAGGCTGAACAGAATGAACCGCACAGGAACTTACGGTACAATACAGGCAGCAGCAATTTTTGATATAATTTCTATATTGACAGGCAATGTTGCAAGCATGATATTCGGCATACTGGCGCTTGTATTTATGAATAATGATGAAGTTAAAAACGAGATGAAGCAGAGAGGAATATACTAAACGTGAAACGTGAGATGTCAAATGTCAAATGTCAAATGTGAAACGTGAGAGAAAACCCAAACTTTTAAAAGAAAATTAATTTAAGAAATTATGGAATACAGAAACCAGTTAAATACGCTTAAGACGTTATTTTTAATTTCGGGGATACTGAACGCAATATGCGTTGTTGTGTGGCTGGGCAGTACCATACTGGGTACTTTTGCATTTTGCGGAATTGGATGTGTAATGGGTATTTTACCTGTAATAAATGCAATTGCATGTGTTATGGATTTTATGGTCTATAACCGCCTGAATAAAATGAACAGAACAGGTACTTATAATACAATAAGATTTGCAGCGATCTTTGATATAATTTCAATCGTTACGCTAAATATAACGAGCCTTGTATTCGGCATTATTGCCCTTGTTATGATAGCCAAGCCTGAAGTTAAGCAGGAAATGGTGAATAGAGGCATTTATTAAATAGCGAAATAGTGAAATGGAGAAATAGTGAAATTCTTATAAAAATAAAAACCCGAAGCTTTTAGTTTCGGGTTTTTTATACAACAAAAATTCACATATAGTATATTTTTATTTGTGAGAAGCAGAGCGCAAAGCTAACTACTTTAATTGAGATTGCTTCGTCGCTGCGCTCCTCGCAAAAATTAGTTTACGGATTTGTTATTCACAATATACTATTTGGCATTTGAGCTTTGTCATTTGAAATTACTTGTTATCAACTCCATCCATATCGGTAACCATACCTTCTGTTCCTGAAAGCGGCTTGGGTTTTTCGTCGCGGTTCTGTATATAGCTTTCTTCCTTATATCTTGATGCAATGAACATAAATATTATCGCTGTAACGAACATTAATCCGGCATAGAACCAGAAATATGTTGGTGTTCCTATTGTAATGTATTCCTGCAGCCGGGAGCTTACCTGAGCTGTTATTAAATTACCCAGCGAAACAGAGAGCAGCCAGAGACCCATGATAAAAGATTTCATGCTGTTTGGTGCCTGTGTGTAAGAAAATTCAAGTCCGGTGATAGATACCATTACCTCAGCCGCAGTAAGTATCACGTAGGCAAAAAATTGCCACAGGATACTGGGCGTGGCACCTGCTGAGATCTGTATCTGTGCTACTCCAAGAAGCGCAAATGAAAATCCGGCAATGAACATACCGATAATAATTTTCTTAAGTGCTGTCAGTTTGAAAACTTTATTCAGTGCGGGGTAAAGGACAGATGTGAAAAGCGGAATAAATATCATTATGAGTATGGGATTTATAGCCTGTATCTGCGAGGCAAGAAGCTCAAACTTAACAAATCCCAGGTTAACGAACTTATCCATTTTTTCTGCCTGCAGCACCCAGCTTGAGCCCGTCTGATCAAACAATGACCAGAACACGGCGATAAACACATACATTATTGCAAGATTATATATAGCTTTCTTACCCTGTTTGGAAAATACATCACCTTTGTACTGCTTCCACCCCACCGGCGGAACAGCGATGAACACTTTTCTCCCCATAAAAAATACAATTGTAGCAACCAGCATTAAGAATCCGGGAACACCGAATGCAATATGAGGCCCGTATCTTTCAAGCAGCACAGGAGTTAATAAAGATGATGCTGCCGCACCAAGATTAACTGAGAAATAGAAATATCCGAATATTTTTTCAAGCAGATGTTTTTTTGACCTTGTGAACTGGTCACCAACATGTGCTGAAACACAGGGTTTAATACCGCCGGAGCCCATTGCAATGAGAGTCAAACCAATTGAGAGCCCAAGCCTGGTATCATCCATGGCGAGGGCAACGTGACCGAGTACATAAACAATTGAAAGCGTGATTATAGTTTTATATTTACCCCAAAGCACATCACTCAGTATTGCGCCGAGTATGGGGAAAAAGTAATTAGCCATAGAGAAATAGTGATACCATGTAGTAGCATCAGCATCGGTCATAGGTTCAACAGCACCAGAGCGGTTCATGATATACTGCGTCATAAAGACGACGAGTATAGTTTTCATCCCGTAGTAACTGAATCGCTCAGCAAGCTCGTTACCTATAATATAAGGAATGCCTTTAGGCATTTTGTTATCTTCAGCAGTAACAGTGGTGTTAGTCATAAATTCTGCATTTAATGTTATGAATAATTATGCAATTAAGTCATTGGAAATATTATATTCAATGTAAATTAATTTTTAGGATATTTAATGCTATAAATAGCTATAATTATTTTTCGTATATTTGCAATCATTCCATTTAAATAATGAACCTCACCCTCCGTCTCCCTCTCCTGAGAGGAGAGGGAGTGCAATAATTTTAAAATTTCTGCTCCCCTCTCCTTTTAGGAGAGGGGTTGGGGGTGAGGTTACTGAAGAAAATATTGTCTAAGTTCATACATTTACATAACCATTCACATTACTCACTGCTTGATGCTATTTGCACCATAGAGGGGCTTGTTAACGCCGCTAAGGAGCATAATATGCCCGCTATTGCACTGACAGATCATGGAGTTATGTACGGCTCAATGGAGTTTTACAAAAAAGCGCAAAAAGCAGGCATAAAGCCAATTATAGGATGCGAAGTATATATAGTAACAAAGGGCTCAAGGTTTGAAAAAGGCAAGAGCGATGATACAGCAGATACAATGCTTGGAAGGGATAAATCAGGCAAAAAGATAGGAAAGCTTTCCAACCGCAAATCGAACTATGACCATATGGTGCTGCTTGCCAAGGATTACAAAGGCTATCAGAACCTGGTTAAGCTGTGCTCAATAGGTCACACAGAAGGTTTTTACTATAAGCCAAGGATAGATTCAGAGATCCTGAGGCAGTACAGTGAAGGGCTTGTATGCCTTTCTGCATGTGCGGGTGGTGTGGTTTCATCACATATAGCAAGGGGTGACCTCGAGGAAGCAAAAGAAGCTGCGGAGATCTATAAGGATATTTTCGGCACAGAGGACTTTTACCTTGAGATGCAGAACCACGGGATGGAAATTGAGGTTAAGATACGCGAACATGTGCCAAAGCTTGCAAAAGAGCTTGGACTTAAAACAATAGCGACAAATGATATTCATTACATAAAGTATGAACACCACATTCCTCATAATTTATATCTATATATAAGCACGGATCTCTCGAAAGATAAGGAAGGCAAGAACCTTGAGAAGGAATTAAGGTATGAAACCGACCAGGTTTATTTTAAATCTGCCGAAGAGATGTGCAAGATATTTAAGGATTTCCCTGAGGCAATACAATCAACCCTTGAAGTAGCTGATAAATGTAACCTGGAGCTTCCAAAAGGCGTATATCATATGCCGGACTTCCCTATTCCGAAAGAATCAGGCGCAAAAACGCTTGATGAATATTTCAGGATACTTTCCCATGCGGGGCTTAGGGAAAAAGTAAAGAATGTTACAAATGCTGAAATTGAAAGACTTGATCTTGAGCTTGATGTAATAACCACGATGAAGTTTTCGGGTTATTTTTTAATTGTAGCTGATTTTGTGAATCACTCAAAACGCAATGGTATTTATGTGGGTCCGGGAAGAGGAAGTGCCGCAGGCTCACTGGTATGTTATGCA
>CAZOAP010000171.1:0-7518 GCA_964577645.1 uncultured Ignavibacteriales bacterium | reverse complement strand
AGGCTGAACCCAAAATGACACTGCTTACACGCAAAACCATTGAAATGCTCCCGTTTAATTAATATATATTCAATATTTATTCATGACTGAACAAAAAGAACTTGTAAAACTTTCCGCTGACTATATAAAAGCCAACTCACCTATTAAAGGAAGTGTTAATTTTGCTGTTATCACGTATAAAGATCCATCGTTTTTGAAAGAATACAAAGCAGTTAAGAAAATAAAATATTCTGATATTCCGCCTGCATTTACTGGCACAGGCAGCAGTGAAGGCGAATTTATTTTTGCGCAAACTAAAAACGGCAAAAAGAATTTTTATGTATTGAACGGTCACATAAATTTTTATAACGGATACAGAATGCGTGAAGCAGCTCATCCTGTATATGTGCTGAATGCACTCGGTGTAAAAAATATCATAATAATTGATGAAGCAGGATACCTTAACCCGAGATTTAAGCTTGGGGGAGTATCACTCATTTACGACCACATCAATTTTATGGGTGATAACCCTCTCATCGGTGAAAATGACAGTACAATCGGTACAAGGTTCCCTGATATGAGCAACCCGTATGATGAAAAATTGTATAACAGCATCTCTGCATTTTTAAGAGAAAAGAAATTTGAGTATTTCCCGTCAGTGTATCTTGGTGTAACCGGACCCGAGACAGAGACCGAAGCTGAATGCAGGTTTTACCGCGAAACAGGCTCTGATATCCTTGGATATTCACTTGTACCAGAAAATATCGCCCTTGTGCATGCGGGAATGAAATGCGCTGCATTTGCAATGCTAACCCGCGAGCTTGTTGCTGACAGGCTTACAGAAATTTCAGAAGATGAAAAATCCCGTAACAGGCTTAAAGCTGAAAGATCCTTCGGACCTGTATTAAATGATTTGATAAATTTAGTTAAATAATTCTTTTAACTATATTTTTGACATACAGCTCCTATGGAGCTTAAATTGTTTTTGTTCTGTTTCTACAAACATACTGCTCCTAACGGAGCTGAATTTATTTATATTTATTAACCCCGCTCTTTAGAGCGGGGATTTAAGATTCTACCAAATTCGGGACTTTAGTCCCAATCAAAATTATACTATGGCAACTCTAAAAGAGCTTCTTTCTTCAGGCAGAACAATTATTCTTGATAGCGCAATGGGCACAGAGCTTCAGAACAGGGGTATCAGCGTAAAGCTGCCGCTGTGGAGCGCATCTGCACTGTTTGAAAAACCTGATACTATCCGCCATATTCATATTGATAATATCGATACAGGAGCGGATATTATCACAACAAATACATTCCGCACACAAAGAAGAACTTTCGAGAAGGCTAATTTCAAGTGGAACAACACAGATTTTGCTGAAACTGCACGTCATTTTACAACCGATGCAGTTGACCTGGCAAAGGATGCAATTATGATAGCTGCCGAAGAAGATGAGGTATTGATAGCCGGCTGCATAGCACCGCTTGAAGACAGCTACCGCCCTGACCTGACTCCGGATACAGATACACTCTGCACCGAGCATTATGAACATATGAAAAATCTTGCCGATGCCGGTGTTGATATGTTCATTGCCGAAACACTAACCACAATACGCGAAATATCAGCCGTGCTGAACCAAATTCACCAGTTCGGGCTTGATCATATCATAAGCATAACACCCAGGAACGAAAAAGAACTATTTTCAGGTGAACCAATCAGCGAAGCAGTAAGTATTATTAATAAATATTCACCTGATGTGTTATGCATTAACTGCATTCATCCGCATTTGGTTGAGCCTGTCTTAACATATCTTAAAACTATTACCGATATACCGCTTGGTGCTTATGCAAATATAGGTGACCCCAATTACAAAGCTGACCCAAAGCACAAAGAAGGCGACCCGATGAAACGCACAGTTACACCTGATGAGTATTTTAAATATGCACAGAAATGGAAATCGCTTGGCGCCCGCGTTATAGGCGGCTGCTGCGGTACAAATCCGTTATATATAGCAAAACTTTCCCACCTGAAAGGCAAGAAGTAGAAATTTCTGTCCTCCCCCTGTAAGGGGGAGCTAGAGGGGTTATATACTCAATTCGCGCCTTAGCGTCTCTGCGCGAACTTATCTAATTTTCCTTAACAATTTCCTAACAATAAATTTTTATTTTTGCAGATATGGATAAAATTAAAATATTATTCGTCTGCATACATAACAGCGCCCGCAGCCAGATGGCAGAAGCCATTATAAATCATTATTACAGCGATAAATTCATTGCTGAATCAGCCGGATTTGAAGCCGGTACACTCAATCCTTTTGCAGTTGATGCAATGAAAGAGTGGGGGATTGATATATCACAGAATAAAACTGATATAGTGTTTGATCTTTTCAAAGAAGGAAGGCTGTACAGCTACGTAATTACTGTTTGTGATGAATCTAATGCAGAAAAATGCCCGGTTTTCCCGGGAGTCACAAAACGGCTTCACTGGTCATTCCCTGACCCCTCAGCATTTAAAGGCAGCATTGAAGATAAAAAATTGTTTACATGTAATGTAAGAGATGAGATAAAAGAAAAGATTGATAATTGGATTAAATCTGTTTAGAATACTGATTTCGATATATTATCATTAATTTTGTGATATGATGAAATTAATATTAGAATCAACAATAACCTGTCCCAACTGCGGATTCCAAAAACAGGAAACTATGCCCCAGGATTCCTGCCTGTTCTTCTATGAATGCACCAATTGTAAAACAATATTAAAACCAAAGGCAGGTGATTGCTGCGTATTCTGCAGCTACGGCACTGTAAAATGTCCGCCAATTCAAGAGGGGAGTAATTGCTGTAAAAACTAAAATATTCATAATGTAGTATATATAAAGTAAACCCCGCCAAGTATTACCAGCACACCGCAAATCTTCTTAACTATCTTTATTGCCTTAGAGCCATCTGCCCAATTCAAATATTTACCTATCTTTGCGCTCATTGTTCCCGCTGCTGCAATTACCAGCACATGCCCTACTGCAAATGCCGCTATTAACAAAATCGAATATGCATAGTTAGTAGCTGAATACCTGAACACAACTCCCAAAACAGGTGCCATAAATGCAAATGTACATGGACCCAGGCCCGCACCAAACAGTAAACCAAGCAAAAATGCCAGCATATATCCTTTTGAGTTTATGCGTTCAGGATGTATGAAGTTCCAATCCGGATTTATTACATCAAGCAGGTAAAGTCCTGCGGCAAAGAATACAAATGCAACAATGTAATTTCCTGTACTGCCAATATCACCAATTAATCCGCCTAGTAAACCCGTAACTAAGCCGATTACAGCAATTGTTATCAATATACCTAAGGCAAATAAAAGTGAATTCAAAAAAGCTGTCTTTACAGCAGGAATACCTTTCCTGTTAATATAACCTATTATCAGCGGCAGGCTTGCAATGTGGCAGGGACTCAGAACTACGCTCAGCACTCCCCAGATAAATGAAGCTGTTACGGCAAAATATATATTCTGCTCAAGGGTATTGTTCAGCCATTCAAATATACCGTTGAGCATGTTAGTTATTTATTGGCTTAACGTTCCTGGTTTCAAAAAGCTTTATGATCTCATCCTCTGCGTAAAATCCTTCATGCCTGAAAAATTCCTTGCCGTTCTCATCAAGGAAAACCTGTGTTGGTATAAGCTGAATGTTGTATTTCTTACCTGCATCTTTATCTTTCCACACATCATGAAATACCACCTTTACCTGCCCTGCAAATTTCTCCTCTATCGATTTCATTACAGGCTGCATCTGTCTGCATGGAATGCAGTTTACCGAACCAAGCTCAACAAAAGTTATCCTGGCGGTTGCAGTTTCAGTTTGGCTGCCCGGCGGTTTATCAGCTGAAGTATTATCGTTATTATTCTTCTTCCCGCACGAAAATAAAAATACAGTTAACACGAACAATGATATAATTATTTTCATTGCTAAGCCTCTTTAAGCCATTTTAATATATCTTCATCTTTTGGAATAACACCGCTGGAAACCATTTTTTCATTTATTACAAGTCCGGGTGTTCTCATAATATTATAACTCATGATCTCTTCCATATCAGTTACTTTCTCAACATTTGCGTCAATTGAATTCATTATTATTACAGCTTTTACTTTTTCTTCAAGCCTTTTGCATTTAGTGCATCCTGTACCTAGTATCTTAACATTCATAATATACTCCTGTTTTTAGTCTTTTATAAATTGGTTTAGTTCAAATTTTACATACTTTTTAAAGGATTCCTTATCATTTACCAGTTTCCATGTATCTGCCAGATTTTTCCATTTTATCCTTTTGCTTCCCGTGAATTTTGCAATTACAAGTGAGCTGAATTCAAGTTCATATTCTTTTACATAATGTTCATTTACTGAATCTTCAATGTTAAGCTCTTTCCATGATATTTTAGTATCATTATTCTTCTCCCATTCCTGTATAGCTTCTGAGGAATATGATTCAATATTCCTGCAGGTTGTACATCTGGCAGTTGGATGAAAGTAATACGCAACCAGCCTGTATTCTTTTTCCTTTGATTTTCCTATGCTATCCCTTACTGTTTGTTTGTTTAAATGCTTAGCTGGATCTTGAAATGTAACAGTATCTCTATCTTTTAACGATAATTCTTCTATCAATATTCCCCCGGCTGTATCAGATTTATTTTTAACATCCGTTGTTATTAGCTCTTCTTTCAATGAAGTTTTATCATCACTGTTTTTGCAGCCCGTAATTATGATAAGCAGGATCAGCGTAAATGTATATAAATAGGTTTTCATTTTAAAATAATAAATTAAACACATAACCTGAAATAATAATACAAAAGGTAACGACCCCGAAAAATACAGCGATCAACTTTCCTGTCATTACTTTTTTCAGAAGTATTGCTTCGGGAACCGAAAGCCCCACAACTGCCATCATAAATGATAGTGAAGTGCCTATAGGGATTCCCTTTGCGACAAATACCTGTATGACGGGGATAATTCCCGCAGCGTTGGCGTACATTGGTACTCCAAGCAGTACCGCCACCGGAACAGTATACCATGTTTCTCTGCCGATATACTGCTCAAAAAAGCCTTCGGGTATATAACCGTGCATTCCTGCTCCAATAGCAATACCAATTACCACATATAAAGTTACACTCTTAATTATACCAAATGCATCGTTAATTATGTAAGGTACCCGTTTAACAAACGAAAGTTTTTCAGTTCTGAGTTTTTCGTTTTCCTTTTCTGAATTCTGCCATACTTTTTTTACCCAGTCAGTCAGCAGGTATTCTAATTTAAGCTTCCCGAGTACAATTCCGCTGGTTACTCCGAGTAATATTCCGCTTATTACATATATCACAGTTACTTTTATTCCGAATGTACCTATGAATACGGCTACTGCTACTTCGTTGATCAACGGAGAAGTTACAAGGAAAGCAAATGTAACCCCTAAAGGAATACCGCCTTTTACAAATCCGATAAATAAAGGGACTGATGAACATGAACAAAAAGGAGTTACTGCCCCAAAAATTGATGCAAAGAGATACTCCAGGCCATAAAGCTTATTACGGGATAAAAAATTTCTTATTCTTTCAATAGGGAAGTAAGAATTCACTGTTCCCATAATAAATGTAATTATGAAAAGTAATATCAGGATCTTTACTGTATCATATATAAAAAAGTTTAAAGCTGAACCTAAGTGACTCTGTGCACTTAACCCCGCAATATTATATGTTATCCGGTCAGAAATATATTGCAGCCAGTCGAACATAAAGTGATTTTAAAGTGGTAATCAATACAATATTAATTTACAATTTATCTTTTACAAATTTCAATTCTGTTAACAAATCCAAGTTTGATACGGTCACTTTTTATAACTTCATCATCTTCCAGTATAAAATGCATACCGGTCAATAAAGAAGAAATTTCAGGTTTGCTTACACTTTTACTTAAACTGTAGTTTATCCACTTTCCGTCTTTATAATCTTCAATGAATCCGGCTTTTTTTAAAATGTTCAGGTGAGTTGAAACAGTCGAAGCAGCAAGTCCCAGTATATCTGTGATCTCACAAACACACAATGGCTTGATCTGCAGCATTTTGATTATCCTCAATCTGTTCGGGTCAGAAAGTGCTTTAAAAAGATTTGTTTGATGTTTTAGCAAAAATCATTTCGTTATTTAACGAAATATAACAGTCAACCGTTTTTTATTTTATGATTTGGAACATACCTGGAAATGATTGATATCTAATTGTTAAAAATCAATAAGTTGTATTATGGAGATAAATTTATCCCTTTACTTCGCAAATTCTTTATCGTAATATTGCAATAAGACAATAAGGAAAACATATGGGACTCACTAAAACTGATAATTTTACTGCTGAACAAAACGAGCTTGCTGCTTTTGCTAAGGCGCTTGGACATCCTGCCCGAGTTGCTATTATAGAATATTTAAGCTCACAAAAGGACTGCGTTTGCGGCAGTATTGTAGATGCTATCCCGCTGGCACAGGCAACAGTTTCACAGCATTTAAAGGAGCTAAAAAACGCGGGACTAATCCAGGGAAACATCGAAGGTAATTCAATTTGCTATTGCCTGAATCCCGAAAAATGGAAGAAGTTCAAACAAATGCTTGAACCAACTTTCACACAAATTGAACAACCGGTTTGCTGTTAGTTTTTTCTGTCACCCTGAACTTGTTTCAGGGTCTGATAATAAAAAAGAAGCGAGATATGAAACGATTCCTTAAGGCGTAGCTGCATGACAAGAATGTAAAATTATTTATTATTTAACTTATTGCAATCAACATTATAATTTTAAAAAATATAATAATAATGAACACAATAGAAGAAACAAAATCACAAAAATCCTGCTGCGGACCCGATTGCTGCAAATAAGTCTTACCCGCGAAAGCGGGTATCTCAATTACCAATTTCAATATAATCTGTAAGAAATGTTACTGCTGCGCTTAAAATTTTAAACTATTTAAAACAAAATAAATGAACACAATAGAAGAAACAAAATCACAAAAATCCTGCTGCTCGCCCGATTGCTGCAGCGATGAAACAACAGATACAGCAGTTATTGAAACTGATCTCACCAAAGTAAAAACCGAAGAAGAGCTTAAACAGATAGTTAAAGAACAATACTCGCAAATAGCTCTACAGTCTAAAGAACAAAATGAATCATCCTGCTGCGGCTCAACCTCAGCATGCTGCGGTGATACTACAACATTCACAATTATGGCGGATGAATACAAGAACCTGAAGGGCTACAATCCCGATGCTGATCTTGGGCTTGGCTGCGGGCTCCCCACGGAATTCGCTAAGATAAAACCCGGTGATACAGTTGTTGATCTTGGTTCAGGTGCAGGCAATGATTGCTTCATTGCCCGCGCTGAAACCGGTGAAAAGGGGAGAGTGATAGGAATTGATATGACTCCCGCAATGGTTGATAAAGCCAAAGCTAATGCTGCAAAACTTGGTTTTACCAATGTTGAGTTCCATTTAGCTGAAATTGAAAACA
>CAZOAP010000170.1:0-7547 GCA_964577645.1 uncultured Ignavibacteriales bacterium | reverse complement strand
AACATTACAGAAAGCAGTGAGATGTTAATAAAAGAAACTGGTTCGTTCAAATGGAAATTGCAGTTACCGGGAAGCTTGAAAAAGATTTTAATTTGAAAAAAAATCTTGAAAAACAAAACTCCCTGGTTAAGGAAGTTATCGAAAAGGAAAGCCCGAGATTATTAGGCTTTATAAAACGCAGGGTGGCAGTTGAGTCTGATGCAGAGGATATTCTGCAGGATGTTTTCTACCAGTTCACCAAGACCATGCGCGAAGATCCCATAGAAAGAGAGGCATCATGGCTTTTTAAGGCAGCTTCAAACAAGATAATTGACTGGTACAGGAAAATTAAGCCTGTCTCCCTGGATAAGATGAATGAATCTGTTTATGATGATGACGTTAATAATTCCTTCAGGTTTGAAGACAGAACTTTTGAGGATACACAGTCACAGGATATAGCTTACAACAGGCAGGAATTCTGGCCAATGATTGAGGACCTTTTGAATAACCTGCCTGAAAAACAACGGGAAGTATTTATCATGCATGAGTTTGAAGGCAAAAGCTTCAGGGAAATTTCAGAACTAACCGGTGTTGGCATTAACACGCTCCTTTCAAGAAAGCGATACGCAGAGCTGTACCTGCGAGAAGAGTTAAAAGAGCTGTATGATGAGATCACTTCATAAACAGCAAAACCAATTAATAAGAAATTTAAGGTAACAACATGAGACATAGAAAATTCGTAAGAGGTCCCCTCTTTATATTAAAGCTGGTTCTGATACTGGCAATTACAAGCGCTGTTGTAATGTTATTGTGGAATGCACTTATTCCTGCAATATTCAACGGCCCGCTGCTTACATACTGGCAGGCTGCCGGTTTGCTACTGCTTGCAAAAATTTTATTCGGCTCCATGGGCCGGGGTTTTGGCAGGAGGCATCACCGCTACCCTGACGAGATGTGGAAAAGGAAGCTCCGCGCAAAGTATGAGGCAATGACGCCGGAGGAAAAAGAAAAGTTCAAAAATAAATGCAACAGCCGCTTTGTTTTCACCTTCACCGATGATGATTGTGAGTCACAGGCAGCTAAAGCCAGCCCGCAGGAAGAAAAAAAATAAATTCATATTCTATAATATCATGGAAATTTTAGTATTCAGAACAGGTGTTGCAGATCATAATCAGTTGAAGAACATAGCTCCAAAACTTAATTCCCTGAGGGGAGTTCATAAATGGAGTTTTGACCTTGATGACCATGAAAAGATACTGAGAATAGAAGCGGTAGGAATATCGCCGGGAGAGATTGAGAATACATTACTGAGTGCAAATTATTTCTGCGAAGAACTTCCTGATTAACAGAAATTTGTGAATTTTATCCTAACACTGACATAATCCTAATAAAAAAATGCCTTAAAAATGTTAATTTTGCAATGAAACCCCAGTATCATATTAAATGTTGAATATTTAAAGTTGCATTAACATACATATATTGTTATCTTAAAGCATTCCAATTCCACATTGAAAAACTTTTTTTTCCAGGGTCTCTACTAACATACAGGCCAGAAAGGAGTATCACATGAAATCACTTCGTGATATATGCACCCACAAATCAATGTACTATGTAAATACAGGTATGACAGTTTATGACGTTGTAAGCGAGATGTCAAAAAATAACGTAGGCGCCGTTCCGGTTCTGGATGATGGCGGGAAGCTGAAAGGAATATTTTCTGAGCGCGACCTGATGACAAGATGCGCTGCCAAACGGCTGAATATGGAAAGTACTATTATAGATGATGTCATGACAAAGGGGGTTATTCTTATGGAAGCACATGATTCATACAATGACTGTATGAAAATTATGCAGCAGGAAAATATCAGGCACATCCCCGTAAGAGATGGCGAAAAGCTCATTGGAGTTGTTTCAATGCGTGACCTTATGGCTGAAGATGCCGAAGAAAAGAAACAGGAAATTGAAAATCTGAATTCATACATCTATTATTACAAATAATTTTAATCTGATTTACTAAAGTGTTAAAGGGACAGATGTTTGTCCCTTTTTTATTATTACTTTAAATAAAGCTTCAAATTGAAATTTAATTACCAAAAGTTAAGTTAAATTTAATGAAGTTGAATTACATAAATAATTTAATTAATTTTTGAATATAATTATACAGAAAGAATATATTTAATGGGTCAAATACCTAATCATCCAAAGACTTTAGGTGAGCTAAAATCATCAGGTTACAAAGTACTTTCAGTTAAAGATGAAATAAGAAAAAATCTTGTTGAAAAACTGAAGAACAAACAGGAAGTTTTCCCGGGAATTGTTGGTTACGAAAAAACCGTTATACCGCAGGTTGTTAACGCAATACTTGCCAGGCATGATATTATTTTCTTAGGGCTGCGCGGACAGGGCAAGACAAAAATGGCAAGAATGCTTGTTGACCTGCTTGATGAATATACACCGATAATCAAAGGTTCTGAAATTAACGATAACCCGTATTTACCGATATCTAAATTTGCAGTTGATACCGTAAATGAACAGGGTGATAATACAGAAATAGAGTGGATAGGACGCGACAGGCGTTTTGGTGAAAAACTTGCAACTCCCGATGTTACTATTGCAGACCTTATTGGTGATATTGATCCAATTAAAGCTGCTACACAAAGACTGCACTACTCCCATGAAGGCGCTATACACTTTGGAATAGTGCCAAGAACAAACAGGGGTATATTTGCAATTAATGAATTGCCTGACCTGCAGCCCAGGATACAGGTAGGCTTGCTGAATATTATGCAGGAGCGTGATATACAGATACGCGGATTCAATATAAGATTTCCGCTGGATGTATTTATAGTATATACAGCAAATCCGGAAGATTATACCAACCGTGGGAATATTATTACTCCGCTGAAAGACAGGATCGATTCTCAGATATTAACACACTATCCAAAAAGCGTTGAAGACGGTATTAAAATTACTGAATCACAAAGCTGGATAAAAAGGCATAATGATAAAGATGTTATTATCCCCTATTACATGAAGGAGATAATTGAATCAGCCGCACATGAAGCAAGGAGAAGTGAATTTGTTGAGCAGAAATCAGGTGTAAGCGCCAGAATGACAATTTCCTCTATGGAAAATCTTGTCAGTAATGCAGAAAGACGCTCGATAATAAATAACGAAACGATAATCTTTCCCAGGATAACCGATCTTGCAGCAGTACTGCCGGGAATGACAGGAAAAATTGAGCTTGTATTTGAAGGCGAGCAGGAAGGTCCGGTTAAAGTCAGCAGGGCTTTAATAGGCAAAAGTGTCCGCGAGATATTCAGGAAGTATTTCCCTGACCCGCTTCAGAAAAAAAGAAGACAGGGCGAGCAGAAGGAAATTAACCAGGGTGATCCTTACCGGGAAATTGTCAGCTGGTTTGAAGCAGGTAATTACATTGAGCTTAATGATGATATGAAATTTGATGAATATTTTAATACTCTTAAAAAAGTTGAAGGACTGGAAAAAACAGTAAAAAAGTATATAAAAACGATTGAAAATGATTATGAGCTAGCTTCTTTAATGGAGTTTATGCTTGACGGGCTTCATAATAATTCCAAAATTGCCAAAGATGAAATGGATGATAGTGTATCATACAAGGATATGGTTGGAGCTATGTTGTTTAACAAGGCAACCCAAAGAGGCTCAAGATCGTCATATGATTATGAGAATGAAGAATGGAATTCTTAACTATGCAGGTTAAAAATAAATTAATACAGATTTCAAAGAGTCTGTAAATATAATGTTATATTTTTAATATTTTTGAATTTATAAAAAGTAAGACTTTTGAAGTCTGATAACCGGAAAAATTACATTTACATGCAGCAAACAGAAGAAATAACATCACCGGTTGATATTGATACTACTACTGAGGGTTTTACGCTCATTTTGTTCAATGACTCTCACCATGATTTTGATGAAGTGATAAACCAGCTTATGAAGGCAACCGGTTATGGTTATGATAAGGCTGAGTCAATTACAGTGGAAGCTCATAATAAAGGCCGGGCTGTTGTACTTTCAGGTTCTTTAAATGAATGTATCTCTGCACAATCTGTTCTTGAAGAAATAGCTTTGAGAACATCAATTGAAGTAAACGCATAAGCAGATTCCTTTGCGCTCTCCTGATTACAAATATAAAGCATTGCACTGGCACCAGGTATTGAACGGATATGCGATGGGTATTTTCCCCATGGGTGATGAAAATGATACTATTGCATGGTTCGAAGCTTCACCACGGGCAATAATGCCGGTTGAGCTGCATACAAGCGGAATAAACATTTCCAGATCTTTAAAACAGGTTATAAGTAAGAATGAATTTGAGATCCGAATAGATACTTCGTTTGAGAAAGTTATATATGAATGTGCTCAAAGAGAAAGTACCTGGATAAACAGCCTGATAATGAATGCTTACACAGAGCTTTTTCACAGGGGTTATGCTCATTCTATAGAAGCGTGGAAGGATAATAAACTTGCCGGTGGTTTATATGGTGTATCGTATAAAGGCGCATTTTTCGGTGAATCGATGTTTTACAAAGTTAACAATGCGTCAAAGGTCTGTGTGGTAAAACTATACGAGATCTTAAAAAAGAATAAGTTCATACTGATGGATATACAGATGATGACACCTCATTTTGAGAAGTTCGGCGCAATTGAAATTTCCAAAAGGGCATACCTTGAAATACTTGAGCGTGCAATGGATAAAAAATGTGAATTCAGATCGTAAATAAGATCAGTTTTTCTGGCTATCCTCTATTTTTTTAACCTTCTCAAGCCTTCTGATGTATCTTTCTTCAGGCTTAAACTTTGCATTAATGAAAGTATTTATCACCTCAACAGCCAGTGATTCACCCACAATGCCTGAACCTAAGCAAACTATATTCATATCATCATCTTCAACACCCTGGTGTGCGGAAAAAACATCGTGGCAAATTCCGGCACGTATACCTTTGAATTTATTTGCAGCAACACATGCACCAACACCGCTTCCGCAGATCAAAATTCCTTTACCGGCATTACCTGTTAGTATTTCTTTTGAAACAGCTGAAGCAATATCGGGATAATCAACTGAAGCTTCAGAATCTGTTCCTACATCAATTACTGAATAACTTTTTGAAAGAATAACTTTAAGTTTTTCCTTTAAGTTATACCCTCTGTGATCAGCTCCTAAAATTATCTTTTCCATAATGCAAATTAATCAATAAACTGTTAACTATCAATAAAATAAAGTGGTTAGTTTGTAGTCATTTTGATTATATACAAATATTATGCAAATAGCTATATTTACATTAATATAGCATAGCATTTTAATATCGCCTTCATTATTATTCAGTAAATGAGCAGTAATTCAATTTAACAGGAAAATAATTGCATTCTGTAATTATGCAAAAAAAGTTAAAAGCTGAAAACAAATCCGGAAGAATTCCTTTACTACTTGAACTAAAAAAAACAAATCCTGCCTTATTTAAATTATTTTATTCAAGCCCTGTAGCAAAAGCACTCCTCTTTTTAAAAACAAATAAATATATCGAAGTTAACCGGGAATTCCTGAAACTTTTTGAATGCAAAAGAAAAGATGTTATTGGCAATACACCTGATGAACTTGGCTTTTGGGCAAACACATCACAAAGAAAAAAAATCCTTCATGATTATATTAAAGATAAGAAAGGTTCTTTCAATTTTGATATTAAAACACATAAAGGTAAGATAAAAAATGTAATTGTTTCTTCGGATATTATTGAAATAAACGGCGACAATTACCTTTTAGGGAATATACAGGATGTGACCGATATATATAAGTATGAATTGAAATTCAAAGAAAGCGAAGACCAGTATAAGCTGCTGTTTTATAAAAATCCCCAGCCTATGTGGATCTTTGATTTTGATTCTTTAAGATTTATTTCTGTTAATGATGCTGCAATAAAACATTACGGGTACAGTAAAAGTGAATTTCTTGGTATGAAGCTGACGGATATAAGACCTAAAAATGAAATAAAAAAATATGCTGAATACAGGGACAGGATTATCAGAAAAAAAACTCAAAACAGATCATATAATGCGGGTATATGGAAACATAAAAAGAAAAACGGTGAGATAATTGATGTTGAAATAACCCGAACTGTAGTAAAATACAACGGTAAAAACGCAATTTTAATTCTGGCCAATGATGTTACTAAGCTGTTACGATCTGAACAAAAGCTGAAATACAAGAATGAGGAAATTAAGCTGCTTTATAATGCAAATAAGGAAATAACATCCACACTTGATCCGAATGAAATATATGAGAAAACATATAAAACAATTAAAAAATATATTAAAGCGGATGTTATGACAATTTCTTCTTACAACAGGAAAGATAAGAAAATATCATGCCTGGCTTCATGGCATAAAGGCATAAAACAGGATCCTGCAATATTTCCCATACTCCCCCTTGAACCAAAAGGCAAAGGAATCCAAAGCAGAATTATACGTGAAGGAAAGCCCAGAATAATAAATGATTATGATATAGCCGTTCAGAAAAGCATAAACAGGTATTATTTTAAAAAAGACGGCACATTTGATAAAAAACCAAAAAAAGGTATCCGTGCAAACCGCTCTGCAATGATGGTACCCATGAAGCTTGAGTCAAAGGTTATCGGTGTAATTTCAATTTTCAGCTACAAAAATGACGCTTTTACCCCGGATGATCTTCAGCTGGTAGAAGCTCTTTCCACACAATTATCTGCATCCACAGCCAATGCACATTTGTTTCAGCAGGCACAAAACGAATTGGCAGAAAGAAAAAAAGCGGAAGAAGCATTGAATGCTAAAAAAGAGGAGCTTCAGATATTATATGACTCCCAGCTTGTACTTTCAGGTTCATTGGATATTGACAGCATTTATGACAAAACTTACCACATAATTGTATCGAATATAAAGTGTGATTCCATGATCATATCATCCTACAACAGCAAAGATAATATGATAAGGATATTATCGCTCTGGGCTGACGGACAAAAACCCGATATTAATATTTTCCTGCCAATACCTCTTGCACCCGAAGGTAAGGGTATACAAAGCGAGGTTATCAGAACCGGCCGGCCGCTTTTGATCAATGATTATCCAAGCTATTATAAACGAACACAGACGCGGTATTCCTACAGAAATGACAAATTAATAAAACGTGCAAAGCTAAAGTACTTTTCAGCATTAATTGTTCCTATGATGCATGAAGGTAAGATCATAGGAGTTATACAGCTTTTAAGCTATACAAAAAATGCATATAACGAAACTGACCTGAAGCTGCTGGAATCACTTTCTGGTCCAATAGCAGCGGCAACATATAATGCCTCGCTGTACAAACAGGCAAAAATAGAAATAGAAGAGAAACAAAAAGCACGTGAAGAGCTTGCACTGAGAAATAAGGAAATTACACTGTTATACAGGGCAGGAAGAGAGCTGTTAAGTACTCTTGTTCTGGAAGAGATCTATGAAATTTTTTACAGAAAAGTTATCGAGGTTGTCTCGTGTGACTCAATGATAATTGCTGAATA
>CAZOAP010000169.1:0-7568 GCA_964577645.1 uncultured Ignavibacteriales bacterium | reverse complement strand
CATTGTATTATGGAACACATGGATCTGAATAAAAACTATGATATTAATTATGTTGATACTTTACTGAAGGAAGCTACAATTGTCAGGAACAAGGATGCCAATAAATGCATGAAATTAAGCCGTGAAGCAATACATATATCCGGCAGGCTGAATTACAGTAAGGGACTTGCTAAGGCAAATTATACGGCCGGTGTCTGCTCAAGGTTAACATCTGATTTTGACAATTCCATGAAATATTTTGATGAAGCTTTGAAAATATACAAATCAATTCCTGATAAAAAAGGTGAGTCAAGAGTGCTGAATTCGATAGCAAATGTATATATGAGCCTCGGGAATTATGACTCAGCCCTTGAATATCTTGATGAATGTATTTACCTGCTGCAGACACTGGGCGATTTCAGGTTTGAAGCTACAGTACTATCCAACAAAGCCCTGGCTTTTCAACAGGCAGGAAACCTTATTTCATCACTTGAAAATAATTTGCAGAGCTTAAGCATTTACAAATGCATCAATAAACCAATACCTCATACATTGCTGAATAATATCGGCATCTTATATCTCGAGATCGGCAATTATTCAATCGCGCTTAAATACTTCAACGAAGCACTCAGCACAGAAACAGAAACCGGCAATATTCTTGATGAAAGCTCAACAATTGCTAATATAGGCAGAACCTATATGTATATGAATAACTGCTCTGCTGCCATAACATATTTAAGCGAAGCACTGATAAAGATTCACAAATACGGCAACAGGCAGTCAGAAGCACAGGTATACAGCAACCTTGGAAAGGCATACTGTAAACTAAGATGTTTCCCGGAATCAATAACCTACTTCAATAAATCACTTAACTGCTATAAAGAGCTAAATGACAGCTGTTCAGTATCTCATTCACTGGCTGAGCTGGGAAAGGTTTATACATTATTAAATGATTTTAATGTATCAAAAAAATATTTCGATGACAGTCTTGAGCTTGCCATAATAAATAATGATGACGTTAACGAAGTAAGGAACTACATGGGTTTGGCAGCTCTGTATATAAAATTTATGGATATGGAGTCAGCAGAAATATACATTTTAAAAGCTATAAAGCTTTCCGAAGCAAGAAAATCATATAAGGAATTGAGCCAGTTATATAAGCTGTTAAGCGAAGGCTATCTTACAATGGGAAATACAGAAGAATCGATAAAAAATCTGCAGCTGCATTACGATTATTTAAAGAAACTCATTCAAATTGAAGAAGAAAATAGTTTACGGGTCTTTACTGCAAGCCATAAATTCCATATTGCAGAAAATAAATTACCGAATAATCCCCGATTTGGGATCTTAAATAATCCGGGCAAATTACCCAATATTTCAGATAATTTAGGTCAGACTGTGAATTAAATATATACTAGGTTTCAAGATTTTTCCGGCAGCCTTATAGGCTGCCTTTTTTATTAGCGGTTTGCCTTATAAATTGTTACCTTGAATTAGCTATGAAATAAATTTATTTTTAAGGATATGTATTCAATTCTTGGATAAGCCTAAGTTAAAAATATTCAGTGATTTTGATGGTACCATTACCCTTTACGATACATGGATTGAAATGGGTGAATTCTTCATTAAGAAGAAGGATAAATGGGCTGAAGTTATTAGTAGGTTCGAAAATCAGGAAATTGGTGCCAGGGAATGTTTTTTACTGGAATGTGCATTAATTGAAGATTTTGATATTATTGAATTTAACAGGATCATAGATGATCAAAGACTGGATCCGCAGTTTATTAATTTTTATGAGTTTTGTAATAAAAATGAACTTTCGCTTACTATATTAAGTGAAGGGATGGATTATTACATCAAAAGGATACTGGATAACAATAAGCTTGATATTCTATTTTATTCAAATAAAATTGTGTTTTCAGGTGATATGAAGAGTATCGGGCTCGAATTTCCGTATTCTGATTCAGATTGCACCAAATGCGGCACCAGTAAACGCAACATATTGATGAACTCTACCGGGGATGATGAAATTTCGGTATTCATTGGTGATGGTTTCAGCGATACATGTGCAGTCAATTACGCTGATATAGTTTTTGCAAAAAAATCACTTGCTTCATATTGCTGGAAGAACAACATCACATATCATGAGTACCAGACTTTTGGTGATATAAAAAAGAAGCTTGAAAAATTTTTAACAGGCAATAAAATTAAACACCGCCAGGCTGCAAAATTAAAAAGACGCGAAGTCTTCTTAAGAGGTTAACTAAAAAAGTATATTAAGATAAAAATAAATAAATGACATTAGGTAAATTTTTCTTTCAGTACAGGTCTTATACTCCCCTTCCCTTTTTGATACCAATGCTTCTGTTTGCCCGTCCAACCATTACCACAATGGCTGTTGGAGTTATTTTTGTAATAATAGGTGAGATTTTCAGGTTCTGGGGTGTTTCATATGCAGGCAGCGAAACAAGGACAACAAGCAAGCCCGGCGCATCAAAATTAGTGACCCAGGGACCCTTTGCATATATCCGTAACCCGCTTTACATAGGCAATATACTTATGTATTTTGGTATAAGTATAATGTCTAATTCACTAGTACCTTTTTTACAGATAATAAGTATCCTGTATTTTTCATTCCAGTATTATTATATAATAAAGGAAGAAGAATCAGAACTTAAAGAAATTTTTGGTGAGAAATATTTACATTATTTTGAACATGTCAACAGATTTCTGCCCAAGTTCTCACCTTACGATGAATCAAAAAGATCAAAGTTAAGCCGGGATGTTAAAGCAGCTTATGTATCTGAAAAAAGGACCTTCCAGTCAGTATTTATCAGTATACTTATGATAGTACTAATTTATTTTCTCATCAATCAATAATACCTGAAAAAATATAAATGAGCGCTGATAACAGTTCTCAAAATTCCATTTCAGTATTCATTTCTGCCGGTGAGCAATCAGGTGACCTGCATTCATCTGCATTGATGAAAGCCATCAAATTACTCTTACCCGGTAAAAACATCCGTTTTAACGGTCTTGGAGGGGATATGATGATATCTGAAGGCCTTAATGCCCTTTACCACGTAAAAGACCTTGCAACAGTTGGATTTACTGATGTAATAAAGAAATATTCATTCTTTAAAAAAGCAATCCGGCAATCTGCAGAGTTCATAAAGAACAATAACCCTGATGCAGTAATACTTGTTGACTATCCCGGTTTTAATTTAAGATTAGCAGAAGAGATCAGAAGCTATTATGATAAAAAGATAATCTATTACATCTCTCCGCAGCTTTGGGCATGGCATGAAAAACGTGTATTCAAAGTGAAAAAGTATATAGATCTTATGCTGGTACTTTTCCCGTTTGAAGTTGATTTCTACAGTAAATACAATGTCAAAGCAGAGTTCACCGGTCATCCGCTGGTTAAAAGAATAAATGAATTCATTAATTCAAACCCCAAAAAAGAACTGAATAAAAAAACAATTACAGTATTACCCGGAAGCCGTAAGGATGAAGTTAAAAAACATATGCCTGTTCTTATTGATGCAATTAAAGTGATCAGGGAAAATATTGATGTTGATGTCAATATCAGCATTGCCCCCGGTTCGGAGAATGTTTTTAAAGAGTTCAGGGATAAGCTGAAAGACTGTAATTTAACAAATGAAAATACTTATAGCCTTGTACTGAACAGTGATCTTGTATTAACAAAGGCCGGTACATCAACAATGGAGTGTGCATTACTTGGCACACCATACCTTATATTTTATAAAACTTTCCCTTTGAACTATTATCTTTTAAAACCGATTGTAAAAGTTGATAAGCTTGGGATTGTAAATATACTTCTGGGTGAAGATGTTGTAAAGGAATATATACAAAATGATTTTACCGCAGAAAATCTTTGCAGGGAATCATTAAAGCTGTTAAAAGATAAATCCTACAGGGAAAAAATGATTGACAGCTTTAAAAAAGCAGCTGAAATTTTAGGGAGCAAAGATGCTTCTATGGAAGCAGCAAATTTAATTATTAATTCGGCGGGCTTATGAAAATAATAACAATACCGCTTAGCTATTTATTCAGAACCGGGGTTTTCTTCAGGAATTTTCTGTACAACATCGGTATTTTTAAAACCAAAATTCTTGACCCGAAGGTTATTTCAGTGGGTAATATATCTGCAGGCGGTACAGGAAAAACTCCGTTTGTGGAATTAATTGCAGAATATTTACTTAAAAAGGGAAAATTTGTAGTAATTGTAAGCAAGGGATATAAAAGAGATATTGATGATATAAAAGTGGTAGAAACAGGTTACAAAAATGAAAAGCATGAGCTGAACACAGAAAATCTGGGTGATGAAGCTTTAATGCTTCTTGAAAATCTTTCTGAAAAAGAGCTTGGCGGCGGTTTGCTTGTAGTTGGTGATGATAAAACAAAAGCAGCAAAGTTTGCCAGTACAAAATTCAAGCCTGAGATAATAATTGTTGATGACGGTTTTCAGCACAGGAAATTGTACAGGGATCTTGATATTGTCCTGCTTAACCCTGATTCCGATAAACACCTGATACCTGCAGGAAAACTGCGTGAACCGGTTAAAAATTTCAAACGGGCTGACCTGCTGGTAATAAACAATAAATTTGATAAATTTCCTGTAAATGAAAACAGGAAAAATATGCCGCAGGTGATATGCAGTTATGTATTTAAAGGCTTTAAAGGTATTAATGATAGTTTGCCGGATACGGGCAGCATAACATCTGCCACCGTATTCTGCGGTATTGGTGAACCCGGGTCATTTAAAACATTACTTAATGACCTGAGTGTAAAAATTGATGAATTTATTATATTCCCTGATCATTATTATTTTACCAACGAGGACCTTGAAAAAATAATGCGGTCATTTAAAAATAACGGGTCATCACATATTATAACTACGCAAAAAGATTTTGTAAGACTGAAGAATTCAGAGCTGGTTTTGAAAGCAAAGAGCAATAATACATATAAAAACCTGCTCTTTAACTTTCCACTTTATTTTGCGAAAATTAAGATGCAAATTGACCAAAATTCCGAACATTTATACAAAGAAATAGATAATTTATTAAGTACAGAATGAGTTCTGCAGTAAAATTAATCGGTTTAACAAGAAGTGACAGCAAGTTTGAGCGTTATAAGGAGTGGCTTGATACTAACAGCCTTGAGTATATTGTACTGGACTGGGAAAAAAACAACTTTGATGATATTAAGAAATGTTCATCGCTGCTGTTAACCGGCGGTGTGGATATTTTCCCGGAATTTTACAATGACTGGGAAGACGGGAAGAACCGGGATGATTATATCCCTGCACGTGATGGTTTTGAGTATAAGCTTCTTGACCACGCTATTGAAAATAACTATCCGGTACTTGGCATATGCCGCGGGCTGCAGGTAATTAACTGCAAGCTTAAAGGCAGCCTGATAAATGATATTGAAACGATCCGTGGGACAAGCCACCGAAAAATTTCACAGACTGAAGACAGGATGCATAATGTAAGTGTAAAAAGCGGGACATTACTTAACGATCTGGTCAATCTTAACAGCGGGATTGTAAACAGCTCACATCACCAGGCAATAGATAGGCTTGGTGAAGGACTGATGATCTCAGCTAAAGCAGATGATGGTATTGTGGAAGCAATTGAATGGGAAGAGAAAGGTGGTAAACCGTTCTTTCTGGCAGTTCAATGGCACCCTGAAAGGGTTCCTGACAGATCTAGTCCGTTCAGCAAAAATATTCTTGAAAAATTCAGAGAGGAAACATACAAAAATTAAACCGGCAAAAGCACTCATATTATTATTTGTTTTCTTCGCAGTTGTTTTCCAGGCTTGCAGCGGTTCAACAGGTGATGGGCTTGCCAGTGTGCAGGTAAAAGAGATAAAGGAAAAAGTTAACCTGAACTCTTCACTCATACAAACCTTGGAAGCATCAGGTAATATTGCCTTTGACTCTCCTGAGCAATCAGGCCAGGGCTGGATAGAAGTTAAGATAAAAAAGCCGGATACAGTATATGTAAAGATAGAAGGACCATTTGGCATATCAGTTGCAAATGCCCTGATTACAAGGTATGATTTTATATATTATAATGTTCAGGAAAATAAAGCAATACTGGGTCCAAGTACTGATATAAATATAGGCGCAATATTACGGATCAAAGTGACTTTTGATGAATTAATGAATGGATTCACAGGAGGTTTCAGCATTAAAGGCGGTGATGAGGATTCCGCAATGGCTGAATCAGAAAACGGCCTGTTCACGATCAAATCAGTAAAAAATCCGGGAATGCAGAAATTTTATATTGATCCCTCCCTATTTACTGTGCAGAAATATAACTCATTTGATGAGAACAATAAAACCCTTGTTGAGGTAAATTACAGTAATTACTTCGAAGAAAATGCCTCGGGAAAAACTGTCTACTTTCCCGCTAATATTAAGATCAAGAATCCGGATAAGAAACAATCAGTGTATGTTGATTATGTAAATAAAACATTCAACAAAGAAGGGTTAACTTTTAATATTAAAATTCCTAAATCCGCAAATGTATTAAAATGGGATTAAGTTTTACTGCAAAATACTGCCTCTTTCTGATTGTTGTACTGCTGTTAAGCGGTGCAACATATGAAGAGATTTTGCAGGATAAGAAAAAACAGGCTGATCATCTTGATAAGGATATCCTTGAAAGTAAAAATAATATCGCCAGGATAACATCTAAAACCGCATTTATAAACCAGCAGATAGATAGTGTAGAAACTGCAATAAGCTCTATCAACAGCTTCCTTAAGAATTATGAGAACGAATCATACATGACCCCTGACCAGATTGCCATTGAAACCAATATGATAATTTTCCTGGCTGAAGATGTGGATAGAATTCAGAACAGCTTTAAGCAGAAAGTCATCAGTTTATATAAACATGGCGAAAATTATGAGCTTGAGCTGCTGCTAAGCTCAAAAAATCCCAACGAATATTTAAGACGCAACCAGTACCTGCAGAAGTTCTCACAGAACCGTAAAAAAGAGTTAAGGGACCTTAAAGCGAAGAAATTCATACTTGAAGAAAAAAAGAAGATGCTGACACTTTCAACATCTTCACAAAGATTTTATGTGGAATCAAAAAGAAATGAAAAAGCTGTGCTTGACTCAAGGCTTAAGGAATTAAATGCAATAAAAAGCAATTCAGAATCAGAATCTAGCCAGCTTGCCGGAAAAGTAACAAGGTATGAATCACAGCTGAACAATGTTAAGAACTTCATAAGTAATTTTGAAGCTAACCGCGATAATTTTGTTGAAAGCAGATCTAACAGGCTTAGCTATGACTCAGGTAACTTAAATGATGTAAAAGGAAATATGAACCTGCCTGTTGATATAGGCCTTATCACAACGAACTTTGGCAGCATTTCAGATAATAAAACACTTGCAATTTCTGTTAATAACGGTGTTGATCTTTCAATTTCAAAAGGATCCAAAGTATATGCAGTTGCCTCTGGTGTGGTTTCAATGCTGGGTGAAATTCCCTTTTACGGTAAAATAATTATCATCACACATGAAAACGGTTTCCGTTCTGTATACTC
>CAZOAP010000168.1:2988-7575 GCA_964577645.1 uncultured Ignavibacteriales bacterium | reverse complement strand
GAGAATAAATATGCCGCAGAAAAAAATGATAATAGCAA
This sequence comes from uncultured Ignavibacteriales bacterium, assembly GCA_964577645.1. Taxonomy (GTDB): domain Bacteria; phylum Bacteroidota; class Ignavibacteria; order Tepidaquicellales; family OLB5; genus OLB5. Next base: position 7,537 of record CAZOAP010000168.1, on the reverse strand, counting down.
ACTGGAAAATGAACAAAGGGCTTGTGCAGTCACAGCAGTTTGCAGATGAATTAAAGCTTTACATTGATAAGCACAAAGTAATTGATGCTGAAATAATTCTGTGTCCCCCGTTCACTTCTCTTGATGCAGTGAATAAAAAATTAAACGGAACACAGGTTAAGCTTGGTGCACAGAATATGCATTTTGAGTCAATCGGTGCATATACCGGAGAAATTTCTGCAGGTATGCTAAAATCATGCGGGTGTGAATTTGTTATACTCGGACACTCAGAGCGCAGGCAGTACTTTGGCGAAACAAATGCAATTATTAACAAAAAAGTATTGAAAGCGCTGGATGAAGGCCTGAAGCCGATTCTTTGTATCGGCGAAAATCTGCAGGAGCATGAAGATAAGCTTACAGAGTCAGTAATAGAAGAACAGATCTCAGCATGCCTGACCCATGTAAGTGAAGAAGGTATTTCCAATGTAACAGTTGCATATGAACCAGTTTGGGCAATAGGCACCGGTAAAAATGCAACATCTCACCAGGTGGAAAGTGTTCATAATTTCCTGAGGAAGAAACTGAAAAAAATGTATAACGAAGAATTATCAAAGAACATAAAGATAATATACGGAGGAAGCGTTACACCTGAAAATGCAAAAGAGCTTTTTGCATCACAGACAGTGAACGGCGGTTTGATAGGCGGCGCATCACTTGAAGTTGAAAAATTCGTACAGATAATAAACTCAGCTCACACAAACAATAAATCATAACACAAACACAATATAAGGCACATATAAAATGAAGGAAGCAGTAATTGTATCAGGAGCCCGCACAGCAGTAGGTGCGTTCAACGGAAGTTTAAGCAGCTTTACAGCGCCGCAGTTAGGTGCATTTGCAATAAAAGAAGCAGTTAAAAGAGCAGGTATAAAACCCGAAGAAATAGATGAAGTATTAATGGGTAATGTTCTTCAGGGCGGTATAGGACAGGCACCTGCAAGACAGGCATCAATTGCTGCGGGAATACCAAACACTGTATCAGCTACCACAATAAACAAAGTATGCGGTTCCGGTTTAAAATCTGTGATGCTTGGAGACCAGGCAATAAGATCGGGTGATGCTGAAATTATTGTTGCAGGCGGTATGGAATCAATGACAAATGCACCGTACATTCTAAAAAAGGCACGTAACGGTTACAGGATGGGTAACGGCGAGATATTTGACCTGATGATACATGACGGTTTATGGGACCCATACGGCAATAAACATATGGGTATGCTTGGTGAGCAGTGTGCAGTTGAGTATAAAGTAACCCGCGAAATGCAGGATGAATTCTCAAAAGGCTCCTATGAGAAAGCTCTTGATGCAATTAAACAGGGCTATTTTAAGGATGCTATAGTTCCTGTGGAAATGAAGGACAGAAAAGGCAATGTAACATTGTTTGATACTGATGAGGACCCGGGAAAAGTCAACTTTGAAAAAGCATTTTCATTAAAACCTGTTTTTGATAAGGCAGGTACAATAACAGCTTTCAATGCATCAAATATAAATGATGGTGCGGGTGCGGTAGTTGTAATTTCAGCTGAAAAAGCTGCATCAGTTGGTGCAAAACCTATGGTAAAGATAGTTGCGCAGGCAACACATTCACATGCACCTGAGTGGTTTACAACTGCGCCTGGCTATGTAATAGATAAGGTTTGCAAAAAAGCAGGATTGACCAAAGATGATATTGACCTGTTTGAAATAAATGAAGCATTTGCTGTTGTAAGCTGTGCAGTTAACCAGATCGCTGGCATAGATCCGGCAAAGGTTAATGTTACAGGAGGTGCAATTGCTATTGGTCATCCTATAGGTGCATCAGGCTCCAGGCTGCTTATAACATTGATGTACAATCTGCACAGGCTTAATAAGCGTTATGGGCTTGTAACATTATGCAATGGCGGCGGTGAAGCAACTGCAATAATAATAGAAAAGATATAGATCGGATTACTCATGCTGAACCGGTTTTCAGCAGTGAATAATATTTATGTCACCCTGAACTTGTTTCAGGGTCTATTTTTTTAAATATATTAACAGATGCTGAAACAAGTTCAGCATGACTTTTGGAAATTTTAATTATTATGAGCATAAATAACATATCAGTAATAGGTTCAGGGACAATGGGTAACGGGATTGCCCATGTGTTTGCCCTGTATGGATATAAAGTCACATTAATTGATATAAAGGAAGAATTCCTTGAAAGATCAATTAAAACAATAACGGGCAACCTTGAAAGGCAGTTAAAAAAAGAATCAATTACAAAAGAGAAAATGGATTCTGCCCTTGCGAACATAAAAACATCTACAAATCTAACCGATGCAAAGGATTCTGACCTTGTAATTGAAGCTGCTACAGAGAATTTTGATATTAAGAAGAATATTTTCAAAACACTTGATGATAACTGCAAAGAAGGCGCTATATTAGCAAGCAATACTTCATCAATATCCATCACGGAGATCGCGGCCTTCACTAAAAGACCTGATAAAGTTATCGGTATGCATTTCATGAACCCGGTACCGGTTATGAAGCTTATCGAAGTCATCCGCGGCCTTGCAACAAGCAATGAGACTTATAATACAATAAAAGAGCTTTCTGAAAAGATCGATAAGGTACCCGTTGAAGTGAACGATTATCCCGGTTTTATTTCCAACAGGATACTTCTTCCAATGCTTAACGAAGCAATGTACTGTGTAATGGAAGGCGTTGCAAAACCCGAGGCTATCGATAATGTTATGAAGCTTGGTATGGCTCACCCGATGGGTCCGCTGACACTTGCTGATTTTATCGGGCTTGATGTATGCCTATCTATAATGGAGGTTCTTCACAATGGTTTGGGTGATTCAAAGTACCGTCCCTGTCCCCTGCTGAAGAAAATGGTAGCTGCAGGATATCTTGGCAGAAAATCAGGAAAAGGTTTTTACGATTACGCTAAAAAATAATATAACAAATAATAGAATATCATAATGGATCTTAATTTTAGTGAAGAACAAATTGCGATAAGAGATACTGCAAGGGATTTTGCGCAGAATGAAATTGCGCCAAGTACAATTGAGCGCGATATTAAGGCGGAATTCCCTTTTGAGATTGTAAAAAAGCTTGGTGAGTTCGGTTTTATGGGTATGATGGTTCCGCCTGAATGGGGCGGTGCCGGATTTGATGCAGTAAGCTATGTACTTGCAATGGAAGAAATATCCAAAGTAGATGCATCAGTTGGTGTGATAATGTCAGTTAATAATTCTCTTGTTTGCCATGGCATTAACCAATGGGGTACTGATGAGCAAAAGGAAAGATTCTTAAAACCCCTTGCATCAGGAATAAAGCTGGGCTGTTTTTGCCTTTCTGAACCTGAAGCCGGAAGCGATGCTACACAGCAGAAAACCGAAGCTGAAAAAGACGGTGATCATTATATTCTCAATGGTATTAAGAACTGGATAACCAACGGTAAAAATGCTGATGTTTATTTCGTTCAGGCTATGACAGATAAGGCTAAAGGTCACAAGGGAATATCAACGTTCCTTATAGATAAAGATACCCCCGGCTTGGAAACAGGTATAAAAGAAGATAAGCTTGGTATTAGAAGCTCAGATACATGTACTGTCAGCTTTAACAACTGTAAAGTACATAAGGATCAGCTCTTAGGAGGTGAAGGTGCAGGTTTCAGGATAGCAATGGAAACTTTAAATGGCGGCAGGATCGGGATCGGCGCACAGGCACTTGGAATTGCGCAGGCGTCTTTAGAGGCTGCTACAAGATATGCCAAAACAAGGAAAGCATTCGGGAATCCGATATCTAACCTGCAGGCAATTCAGTTCAAGCTTGCCGATATGGCTACAAATGTTGAAGCTGCAAGGAATCTTGTGCTGGCTGCAGCATGGAAAAAAGACCAGGGAATGCAATATGCCAAAGAAGCCGCGATGGGTAAACTGCTTGCAAGCAAAGTTGCCGTAAATAACGCACTTGAGGCAATTCAGGTTCATGGCGGTTATGGTTATGTAAGAGAGTATCTTGTTGAAAGATATTTAAGGGATGCTAAAATAACTGAGATATATGAAGGTACTTCGGAGATTCAGAAAGTTGTTATTTCAAGAGCAATGCTGAAAGATTAATAGATATTTTGATATAGATAAAAAATAAAGGGAGCAATTGCTCCCTTTTTCGTTTTAAATATTGAATGATATTATTTTAGTACAATCATTTTTCTGCTAAGCAGTGTCTTTTCAGTCTTAAGCATATAAAAGTATACACCTGAATTTACTTTTTCGGCATTCCATTTGACTGTATACACACCAGGTGATACGCTGGAATTAACAAGTGACTCAACTTCCCTTCCAATTGCATCAAACACCTTCATTGTTACAAAAGTTTTTTCAGGAACAGAAAATTTTATAACAGTTTCAGGGTTAAAGGGATTAGGATAATTCTGATACAGGTTAAACACCGATGGTATCTCTTCATTAAGCTGTACAATACCAATGTATGTTAAACCGTGCGGTCCTGGCCCGGTTGGAGGTGTTGAGTGGCAGACCATACC
>CAZOAP010000168.1:0-2978 GCA_964577645.1 uncultured Ignavibacteriales bacterium | reverse complement strand
TGTCCCTGTACCCTGATACTCTGCAGATTATCATTAGGCTGTGTAGTTGGATAAATTGCATGCGGGCTGCCGTGGCATGAAGAACATAATAAACCGCCGTGTCCCTTTGATTCCCTGTACAATTTTCCGGGTTCTTCCGAATAAGTATTTCCATGACAAGTTGTACTTCCGCATTTTGGTTCATCCAGCCAGGGCCTTCTTCCTCCTTCAATTGAACTTGCAATATTAGACATTGTCCCGTGGCAATTCTGGCAGATCATGTTGCTTGATCTCATAATATCCCTGAAGCATTGTGTATTGGGTCCGGGGTGGCATTTATAACATGTTGTAATACTGTTAACAGGCTGAATATCCTTATGTTTTTCGTGTATCCTGAAGGAAAATGATTTTGCAACCGGGTCTCCTGTAGTACCTAAAGCATTGGAGGCATGGCATCTTGCGCATAATTCAGGGCTGTTTTGCCTGAACCCGGGAACATTTTCATGCTCATCCTTAATTGACTGCTCAGAAGTGTGGCAGCCGCTCTGAACACATCCTATTTCATTGCTTACAGGGATAACATTATCGGTTGATGCCAATATATTACCGTTTTGTTTTGCTATCAGATGAAATGTCTGAAATGGCTTTTCATTATTCAGGTCATTATCAGCAAAAGGAGTATTGGGGATACCAACTGCCTTAAAGAAATTAGATGCAAGATCCATATTACCGGTTAAGCCTTTGCCTGTCAGCCCGATATTGTTCGGCAAAGGGCTTGGCAAACCGAAAAGTACCTGCGCATATGTCCAGAAATTTGTTTTACCCACGGAATATGTATTACCCGGGATTGAATACTCAACAGTGTAACCGGTATTCACAATTTGCGGCAGCTGTCCATTCTGCTTTAGAATTAACTGGGCAAATACATTATTGTATGGCGGCAGTACTGCCATTTTTGAAAAATCTTTATTAGAGCAGTGCATTCCCAGGTCATTCCACCCTAACAAAACATACTGCTGGGAATATGACGGGACTAGAAAGATAAAAAGCAGTAAAAATGATGATATGAATCTGATTTTTGAGATCATTGTAAACTCCTTCTGTTTGGAATAATTTTCAGCAATCGGAGCTCTTTGGGAGAGTTTACAAATATAATATATTGGCAGGGGCGATTTCCATGATATTTGTCGCTATTGGCAACTAATTTCAGAATAAATAAAAAAAGCGGTGTAAAAACACCGCTTTATAAAGTTTCTTAAATTTTATAAACTGAAATAAAAACGTAAAGTTATATCTACGCTGTTAAAATCTTTGGCAAAACGTGTTGCAAAAGGTTTTGTCATATCCTGTTTTAACGGAACAATATTATAGCTCAGCTCACCGCCAAAACCAAACTGGCCCCCTGTACCTGTAAATCCGGCCATTGCTTTAAAAACCGGTGCCCACTGGCTTGTTGATATTCCGGCAATATAGTCTGAATTTGTAGTCAGGCTTGTTGGACTGTCATTAAAATACACATCATTTTCTTCCCTAATCCATGCTGCACCGACTCCGCCGCCTATGAAAAATAAACGAGCGAATCCTTTTTGTTTAAATAAAGGAAAAAACCTGACGTTTAGAACCATGGGTAAAGCAATTATTCCGTTCGTATATGTATGTCCGTACAGCCTGTTTCCGTTACCTGTGTTATATGGCTGTGAAAATTTATAATTTACCTGTTTATTATTGCTTGTAAATAATATTGAAGGAGAAAACTCAAGAGTTACTGCTTTTGCTATAGCAAAGCCGAAGAACAGGTTGATATTGGTTAAAAAACTGCCGTTCCTTGTATCTAAAACCGGGAAAGCATCACTCATATATCCATTTGTAAATATCATGAATGAATATCCTGCACCAAAATATGATGTTACAGTTTTTCTTGTTTTAAGCTGGTAATTTTTATTAAAGCCTTCATATAATGAAGGTTTATTTTCTGAAGTTAAATCCTTAATGGAATTTTTATCACCGCCTAACTTTAAAGCTGTTGTTTGCTGGGATAACAAGCTGCCTGTTATTACCGCAAAAAGCAGAAGGTATTTTAAAGTAAATTTCATTGTATGTTTTTCTCCTGTTATAATGCTGAATTACTTTTCTGAATAATTACAAAGATACGAAATATTTACAGAATATACCTGCTTAAGTCCCTGTTCTTAACAATATCCTTAAGCTTATCATCTACCATATTTTTATCAATTGTTATCTTTTTTTCTTTGATCTTATCCGGTGTATTATACAGAATATCTTCAAGTAATGTTGAAAGTATCGTATGAAGCCTTCTCGCACCGATATTTTCGACCTGTTCATTCACTTCTGCTGCTATTTTCGCAATTTCAAGTATCCCGTTTTCATCAAATTCCAGCTCAATATTTTCAGATTTAAGCAATGCTTCATACTGTTTAAGTAATGCATTCTGCGGCTGAGTTAATATCTTCACAAAATCATCTTCTGTAAGACTGTTTAGCTCAACCCTGATCGGGAACCTTCCCTGCAGTTCAGGGATTAAGTCACTTGGTTTGGATACATGGAATGCACCTGAAGCTATGAACAGAACATGATCGGTTCTTACCATACCATATTTTGTAGTGACACTTGAACCTTCAACGATCGGAAGCAGGTCACGCTGCACACCTTCACGTGATACATCGGGTCCCTGTGATTTTGAGGAGGGTCCCGCAATTTTATCAATTTCATCTATGAAAACTATGCCATATTCCTGCACGCGCTCAATTGCTTCTTTAATTACTGAATCCATATCAATAAGCTTCTGCGCTTCTTCCTGTATCAGTACCACACGCGCCTCTTTTACTGACATTTTACGCTTCTTCACTTTTTTTGGCATAACACTGCTGAACAAGTCCTGCAGATTTACCCCAAGGTCATCAAGTCCTATTGGACCCATAACCTGCATCATAGGCATTCCGTCGCCGCTTACATCAATTTCAATTGGTCGGTCATCAAGC
>CAZOAP010000167.1:0-7630 GCA_964577645.1 uncultured Ignavibacteriales bacterium | reverse complement strand
TTATATACAACAAAAATAATATCGAAGATTTTTATTACTTTAGCGGTATTTATTACTGCGATTAATTTTATTTCCTGCAAAGAAGACCCAACATCAACTAATCCGCCAAATAACAACTCAATTGATACAGTTGAATTATACGACTGGAAAATAGACACTTTGGGTGGGTTTAATTTTTATTCATTATATGCTGCAGACTCTGAGAATATATTTATTTCTTCTAATCCACCTGTGCGGTATGACGGGGAAAATTTTAATATTTTAGATTTAAATGACCCTACATTTAGTGTTGGCGGAGCAATTCATGGATTTGATAAAAATAATGTTTATATAGGCGGCGGAAGAGTTAATAGCCCATACGGACCAGCTGAATTTAAAAAGATTGAAGGAAACAAAGTTACAGGTTATGTAATACCGGGTGATAGTGGTGTTAATATTGGTGATTTTCTTGTAGAAAATTCAAACCAATCCTGGATAGGTACTTCTGAATGGAGATGGGTTTACTATTTTAATAATGGCTCATATACAAAGTATGATTTGGATAGTGGTGTAAAGGTAGGTGTATTTTTTAAATCACCAAATAATGACATATATGTACTTGGATATAAAAGTACTGGCAATCCTAGTTTGGTATTAAATTTTACATATAGGTTTATAAATAACAGTTATTCCAGAATTATTGTTGATACAATCGACAATGAAAGTGAAATGAGAATAAATGCTGTAAGATGTGGAAAAGATATAATAAGAGAAGGGAAAACTTCATTATTTTATTTTAACTTTTTAACCGATACCTGGGATTTACTCTGTAATACTGCAAGTTTCAGCCCAAATGGTTGGGGCGGTTCATCAAAGGAAAGAATTATTGCTTTAGGATATGCAAATGATACTAAATACCATGTTTACGTATACGAAAATAATAAATGGACCATTGAACCAAAAGCAATAATACCAAAATACTATTCAATCGTATTTTCGCAAATCCGGGAATTAGGTGACAGAGTGTATATTATGATAAATGATTATCCGGGTATTTCTTATCTGTTAACTGGTATAAGAAAAAAGTATTAATTAATAAAAATAGGCAGACAAATGCTTTAAAAACGATTAAATTAATTTTTTTTAAATGCTTTTACTGGAAACATGAAGTTCCTTTCATTTCTAAAATGCTATATATATCAAAAATAATAACGAAGATTTTTATTGCTTTTGCAGTAATTGTTGCTGTAATCTTTTTTTATTCCTGCGGGGATGATGCGGTAAACACGATTGATGTGAATGTTATTCCGGTTATAGACAGCAATGTTTTTGAATGGAGTTTTATACCTGTACCTGCCTTTAATTTTTATGACAACTATATAGCAGATACTAACGAAATTTATTACATAGGTGATGGGAATGTATTCAAATGTGACGGCATAAATTCAACAAAAATATTAACTAATTTTATTGAAGGAGAAGCGATCTGCATAGATGGATTAGGAAATAACACAATATATGTAGGAGGAAGCAAGAGAACAGGTGAAAATGTTCATCCTTGGGTTAAGAAATGGAATGGTTCAAGTTTTGATGATATTACACTTCCACAAGATTCGACCCAAACTATTTTAGAAATTTGCATTGAGTCTGAAAGCAGCATATGGTTTGCAGGATATTCAGGCCGTATCTATAGTTATGACGGAAATTCTGTTACACCATATTTCATTAATTATCCAAATTCCTATCCAACTTTATTCAAAAAAGATAATCAGGTATATTTCTATGTTGAAAGCACAACCCCAAATACTATAATTTCTATCTATAAATTTAATGGAGAAAACTGGCAGCTTGTGATTGCAGATACAAGCAATTTTGGTTTAACTTTTTCCGGATTGGAACTGATGACTTTTGGTAATAATGTTTTAAGGAAAACACCAAGGTTCATAGAAGAGTTTAACACAAACAATTTCACTCAATTATACTATACAGCAACATTTGAAGCATATTCTGTGAATGGAAATGATTTAAATGATTTCATCTGTTATGGTATTCCTGATGGAACCTTGTACTTTTACCCATATTATTTTAACGGGCAAAAATGGTTAAAACAGACAGGAATAAGATATCCGGAATTCAACTATGCCGGTTTCCCGGTTGATATAAAATATTGCAAAGGTATTTATTATGGTTTTTATTATGCTATTAGTGAAATCAGTCATAACAATATATTAGTAGGTAGGATGAAATACTAATTTTAATAAAAAAGCCTGTTATTAACAGGCTTCTTTGTTACAGATCTTTAAACTTTTTCTTCCGCTTGAACGGGGCGTCTATCTGTATCCATCTGACCTTCCACCACTTCTCAAACCTGTTCTCTTCGCCATACATTAGCCTTTTAATATTAGCCCTGTGGTTGTAAGTTAAAAATATACATACTGCTAGACTGAAGTATATCAGTGTATGATAACCGTCAATTTCAACACCAAAGAAATTTTCCCTTATGAACATTGCACTCGGGAAGGAATACGCTGCAATTATTGAGCCAAGTGAAACATAACCTGAAAATGTCAACACAAGTATAAATATTCCGATCGCAATTGTAGCATCAATAGGTGCAAGACTCAAAAGCATACCGGCAGTTGTATTGATACCCTTGCCGCCTTTAAAGCCTGCAAAAACTGTCCAAACGTGCCCAATTATAGCTGATATGCCGGCGATAAGCTGCACAATTGTTATATCCTGGAAAGGAGTGCGGTTTTCAAACGGCAGGTTACCGTAGAATAACTTGGAGATAAGTAGTGTTGCTATAAACCCTTTTGCAATATCAACCAGCTGTACAAGTACACCAACCTTCCAGCCAAGTACACGGAAAGCATTTGTGCTGCCCATGTTCTTACTGCCATGCTCTCTTACATCAATTCCTTTAAATAATTTGCCAAAAACCAGCGCTGTTGGGAATGAACCAACAAGATAGCTTAAAACTATAACGATAAATAAATATAACATAATATTAATTAAAACACTCTATACGTTTAATTTCAGGTATTTCATGCATTAACGCTCTTTCAATGCCGGCTCTAAGTGTCATTGGCCTTAAAGGACATGTATTACAAGCCCCTAAAAGCTTTAATTCCACAATTCCTTCATCAGAAACTCTATCCAGCATTACATCGCCGCCGTCTATCTGCAGGTATGGTCTAATACGTTCAAGAACTGAATTTATTTTAAGTTCAATATCTGTCGTTTTTTCAGTTACCAGCATATTTTAAGATCCCAAATCTCCGCAAAAATAAGAAAACTTTATTAAAAATGCATTAATGAATTGATAATTTTTTTCTCGTGCCACCAATACTATTTTCGTCAAATCTGCAGAAACACCAGAACTTAAACAACTTTATTAATCTTTATAGAATCTAATTTGGTGGAACGAGTATCTTCTAATATTTGAACAACTTTTATTCGTTCCACGAAATTAGAAATCTAAAACACAAATAATGTAATTAAAACTAACAAGTATTAACTTTAATTATCGAACCCTATATTCGTGGCACGAAAGTAGCGAAATATTTATATCTCTATTACCGGAAGCTTTGGTAATGTCTTAGCACGTGTTTTTACCTGTTCAGCAAGATTCTTTGCAATTACCGTAAACTGCTCAGCTTCAGCTGAATCTGGATGCCCCAATACTATGGGCTTACCACTATCTCCGCCAACCCTTATATCTGTATTAATAGCTATTTCACCAAGAAAGTTTATATTCATCTCCTCAGAAAGTTTCCTACCGCCGCCTTCGCCAAAAATATACTCTTTTTGGCCATCTTTAAGCGCATAATAACTCATATTCTCAATAATTCCTAATACCGGAACATTAACTTTTTCGTACATCTTCGCACCTTTACGCGCGTCAATAAGACTTATTTCCTGTGGTGTTGTAACTATAACTGAACCGGTTAGGGGGATAGACTGCGTCAGCGTTAACTGAATATCACCTGTTCCGGGAGGCATATCATATAGCAGAAAATCAAGCTCATCCCACTCAACATCGCTCATAAACTGTTTAAGAGCACTTGCTGCCATGGGTCCGCGCCAAACCACGGCTTCATTTTGGTCTACCAAAAAACCAATTGACATCATTTTGATGCCGTATTTTACTACAGGCAAAAGCCTGTTCTTTTCGTTAATTTTTACAAGCTTTGGTTTCTCTTCTGTAACGCCAAGCATTGTGGGAATTGAAGGCCCGTAAATATCGGCATCTATCAGACCAACTTTGTATCCTTCTTTTATTAATGCTGCGGCAAGGTTTACGGCAACTGTGGATTTGCCTACTCCGCCTTTTCCTGAGGAAACGGCTATTGTAAATTTAACGCCTGGTAATATGGAGCTTTGTGTATTTATATTTTGCATGAACACAAATATAGCAACAAAAAACCTCATTTTTTATACAAAAATGAGGTTTAAAAATCAGACTGTAATATGACTTTTTACAATGACTTAACTTTATTTATTCTCTTCCCTTAATGGCGGCTCTATAACATCCTCATTATTTGAATTACATATATAATCCTTTACATAACTCCACGGGTCAATGTAATCATTTGATGCTTCGGAAATGCCCCTTGGAATTACCCTGTACATTCCGTACTCTTCTGTGAATTTAAATGCCAATAGATGCTTCCATGATGAGCCGCCTATAGTAGCAATGCAAACATCACCGCTTGAGTATAATACTTCATAGGATTCAGGTGAGTAATTATTGATAAGGTATTTTTTTACATTGAGCTTTTTGTTATCAAGCCATTCATCTGAAATATATTTGCGCAGTTTTTCCCCGGCATTATCACCTTTAACCATTATTTCAAGGATTTCTTTTGTGACCTTTTCCATTTTCTTTGTATTCAGGTCTTCTGCCTTAATTTGCAGATTTAAAACAAGCGCCAGTATAACAGCTAATAGAGTAAATCTGATGAATTTCATTTTAAACCTTTCGTATATTATTGATTAATTAATTTTTTGTGCTATTATGTAATGCATGCCATTCATATCGTTCGTTAGTATTATTTTAAAACCTGAATCTGTTAAATAACCATAGACGGTATGTTTTGAAAGTCTTAACTTTGGGTATGAGCTTACTTTCATTTCCCATTTATCACCGTTTCTTTTATATAGAATATCGTTCACTTTCACATAATCTTCAAAATATTCCAGGAAACATGTCAGTATCATATTCTCATCGCTTTTAACCGGAATGAACCTCGAAGTTCCGGTTAATTCATTTGTCATATCCCTGTATGAAAGAACGATCTTCCCCTGTTTTCCCATGGCATGTGCAGCATTATAGATAACGCTTTTCACATCTTCCGTGGAAGCTAAATGAGTGAGAGTATCACTCATACAAACGACCAGTTCCGGCTTATTTTCTGCGGAATATTGATATTTTGTGAGATCAGTATTTACTCTTTTAACTTTGCCGCCTGTATTTTGTTTCAGCTCATTTAACAATTGTTCACTGAAATCGACTGCAGTAACAGTAAAACCAAGCTCAGTTAATGCCTGAGATTGAATGCCGTGACCGGAACCAAGATCAACCGCATACTTACTGCCTGAAGGCAATATCCCGTTATCTGTAAAAAATTGTTTTACCTGGCTAACTTTTTCAGAAAAATCACCTGACATCCATGAATAAAAGCCTGATAAATGCTCATCGTAATGTTTTTTTACTATATCGATCATTACTTTATAAATATTTCTTATTGTTCTTTGGTAAGCTTATGCCATTTCATTTTAAAAGAGTGGTCGGTAATATGATTAGCTTCAGGCAGTAAAGGTTTAGTATATTTAAAATCCTCAAACCCGTTTTTCCGCAATGCTTTGATCGATGCTATATTATCTTCCCTTGTTTCGGCAATTACAGCTTTTACTTCCTTATGTGTAAATGCCCATTTGCATAAAGCGCCGATTGCTTCTGTTATATATCCCTGCAGGCGGAACTTTGGCTGGGTGGAATATCCTATTTCAATATACCCGTTCTCATCTGCCTTCCTTTTAAAGCCGATATCACCTGCAATAATATTCGTTTCCTTTTCAACTATGAGCCACACTGTACAAAACAAATAATTTTCAGGGTCCGCTTTTATCCAAGGCATGGTATACTTTGCCAGTGCATTGCTGTAATGCAGTGTAAGCTCACGCTCATGGCGGGTTAAGCCAAGCTCATCTTCAAGCCTGCTGTCTAAATGGCGGAATTTTTCAACCTGCTGATACGTTAAGGGGATAAGCTTCAATCGCTCTGTTAAAAGCATATTATTTTATCTTGATGTAAATGAAATACTTTCTATCATATCACCTATCTGAATATTATCAACTACTTCAAATCCTTCTATGACCTTCCCGAACAATGTGTACTTGCCATCCAGGTGCGGCTGCGGGGAGTGTGTGATAAAGAACTGGCTGCCCTCTGTATCCTTTCCGCTTGAAGCCATTCCGACTGTGTAAGCATCAAAGGGCAGGGGAGTAAACTCGCTTCTTATGGAATAACCCGGACCGCCATAGCCCGTGCCGGTCGGGTCGCCGCCTTGTATCACAAAATTAGGTACAACACGGTGAAAGATTGTATTATTGTAATACCCGCGTTCTGAGAGCTTTACAAAATTCAGCACTGTAAAAGGAGTGAGTTCATTATAGAGCTCAATTTTAATATCACCTTTGTTTGTTTTAATTGTTGCTATTTTCTTCTCACCCAGTTTTTCTATATATGGCCAGTCAAAATCTGTTCTGTATTTTGGCGCAGTTATTTCTTTTTCGTAACTCTTTCCTGTAATGTTCTTAAGCGCATTAGCTGATGCAATTGCTATATCATAGTCATTGCTTTTTAGATTTGCTATAAGGATATCCTTTGCACCATCATACTTCATGTTATCCCATGCTTGTATGTACATCATAGCGACATCTCTATCTTTAGGAAGTACCAGGCTGTTATAATCGAAAGTCATTATCTGGCAGGTTTCATTCCTGTATTCAAGGTAAATTGAATCCTGCAAATTCGTCAGACAATTATCAACCAAAACAGGATCTTTTGATGATGAAAACTCAGAAAGAATCAAACGGATTATATTCCTGTTCTCTTTATCAAGCTTATCATCAAGCTCGGTCAGAGCATCTACAAAAGCCCTGTACATCTTTGCAAGCTCAGGGGAGCCGATCATTGAGCCATCCTTATTCGGATGCACTTCATTATATTTCATCACGTCATTGCTGATATTCTCACGAAGCTCTTTATATACCAATGGGTCGTTCATAGAACCAAATGACGCTACAATGGCTGACTTAATATCATAATTATCTGCTGCATTGAAAAGTGAAAACATCTCATCCTTTACATCATCCTTAAATATCTTTACATATGTTCTTATTGCCTCAGCATTTGTGTATTTATAATTTGAACTGCTGCTTTTTATTATATTCTGCAATTCAGTTTTTATCCTGCCCGCAAGAGGAGAATTTTTATCAATATTTGCAGTAAGCTTTGCAAGTGCAGTGAGTGCTGATATTGATACATGTGCACTGTTATCACCTGCTGCATGCTGAAGCAGTGAAGTGATCACTTTCTCAGCAATCGGGGAATTCATTTCCAGCGGCTGGTTGCCTAATGCAT
>CAZOAP010000166.1:0-7633 GCA_964577645.1 uncultured Ignavibacteriales bacterium | reverse complement strand
CCTGAAAGAGTACTGTGAGAAAAATGAAAATGTATGAACCCGGTTTACGTGTATTAAGGGCAATAATACAAAAACCAAGCAGAATAAATAGACCCTCTGCCCTGAACAAAAGACAAATGAAAGAAAAAATGCCCGCAATAACAAAGTATTTTATACTTTCGCGGTTTTCAGATGCAGATATAGCTTTTAAAAAATAGAATATCATTATACAAATTGATGCAAGATACAGCTGTTGGGGTATTGGTGTAAAATTTAATCTGAAAATAACGGGATTTAAAGTATATATAAAAAAAGCCAGTAAAGCTGCACGATAGCTTCCAAACATTAGTGTGATTTTAAAAATGTAAATACCTCCTAACGTAACAGCAAGTATCATTGTAACTATAGGTGTGTAATAGATCTCTTTTGTTATCATAATAAGTGGTCCCATCAGATAAAACCAACCTGGGTTTCCGGAAAGTGGCTTTACAAAGAAAGGGTTCTGTGCCCACCAAAATGCATTCCACGTTCTTGTTGCACCTTCTCCGTGATCGATCATATTATAATCAATAACCAGTAATTTGATGATAATGCTTACTGATATTATCGCAATAAATGTAATCAGCTGCTTATCTGTTAATTTCGCCTGATTGAGTTTAAAATCACCCAGACTGAAAAGCTTGGGGAATAAATAGGCAGGTTTTAAAGATACTGAGTTATTCTTCATAAATAAATTATAGCATTACCATAAATTTTGACGTATATAATTTCACCAAAAATATAGATGTTTTCGGATTAAATCTATTTAGATATTAATAACCTAAAAATAAAAAGACTGTTCCTGATATTCGGAACAGCCTTAAAATTTGATCCTCTTCACTCAAACCGATTATCCAAGAAACTATTTCACAAGGATCATTTTCTTAACATTGGAATAATTACCAGCATTAATTTTATAGAAATATATACCGCTTGGATATTTAGCTGCTGCATTCCATTGAATATTGTGGCTTCCTGCCTGTAATTCCTTATTAACTATGCATTCAACTAATTTTCCGTTTATATCATAAATAGTAATATTCACAAAGTCTTCTTTAGGAAGATGAAAATTGATATTTGTGGACGGGTTAAATGGATTTGGATAATTCTGCCAAAGCAGATAATCTTCCGGAATTTCATTACTGTTACCTGTTATACCCACAAACCCCACATTTACATTTACAAACCTTTCATGAACAGGAGTACCGTTTGGACCGTTACCCTGTAATCTGATATTATAATTTCCACTTGGTACTCCTCCGGTAGTTTGAATTTTTAACCTTAATGAATCCGGAAACGATGTTAATAATATTTGCGGTGTATTTGAAGTTTTGTTTAACAAACTTAATGTAATAGTTCCAGTACCGGGTGGATTTGTGACCGAGGCTGAAAATAATGCTGAATCATTATACAATTTAACAGCCGGGATGGAAACATACACAAACTGGCTGTCATTTATTCCGTTCATTCCAAATGCGTTAGGCTGTACTCTCATTGCAAAATCAGGGAAATATGACCCCATGTTCAGTGCAGTACTGTTCCTGTGATCGCTCCAAACACTGAAACCAACTTTTGGGTTATTGGCAGTCATTGTAGTATAGTCGCCCCTGTAACAATTTGTATTTGGTGAGCATACCGGGCTTGGGTAAATAAATGATTGGTTGGTCAGCCTCTGATTTACTGCAAAGGTTTGACCGCCATCAGTTGTATATGTTGCATACATATCTGTTGTAAAATTCGAAGGATTTGCCCTGTCATCATACCAATGTATATAAAGTTTACCGGTCGTTCTTTCGCACCAAATCTCCGGGAACCACTGATCGCTTAGTGTTGGATTTGGATTATCATTCACTCTGATTGCTGCACTGAACGTTGCACCCTGATCTGTGGAGTATCTCAGCCATATATCAGGTTTGTTTCCATTACCCGGCGGATCATTGGATGCATAGACAAGGTATAGCCTGCCCCTGTTGGGTCCGTTACTGTTATCCATAGCAATCTTTGGATGAGGTGCAGTTCTTGCATTATTAATTGTATGCCTTCCTGCAGAATTATAAAAACCAACCTGGTTAGCAAACTGTTGAGATGACATTAATGTGAAATTCGCACCACCGTTAGTTGAACGGTAAAAATTATATGTTCTTGCCTGGTCACTTCCAGTATTTGTAACATACATTACGCATCCTCCGTTGGTTGATCCGTCAGGACCTACTGCTATGTAACAGCCGGGCAATGCATTACTGGGGCTGAATGTTGTAGCCCATGTTTGACCTGCATCTGTGCTTCTACCAAAATTTCCGGGTGTCATTGCGGCATACACATAGTTAGCATATGGACCCGTTCCTGTATATTCAGCAGAAACATGGTTCCTGTCATTACCGTTCACTGAAAGAACCGGCGCTCCCCAGGTTTGTCCATTATTGGTTGAACGGTATACATATTGCCCGGTAACACCTGAAGCATAGATCAAAACCCCGCTGCCTGTATGAGCAGCCCATGGATCACAGCATGTTCCTCCGGGATATAGAGGATTAAACAGGTACCAGCTCAAACCTCCATTTGTTGATCCCCTTGCATTTTGAGGACTTGCATTTACACCAAAGAACAACCATAAAGGATTATTTGGATTTGAAGAGCCATATTGTTCATAAAAATCAACCCCAATATCAAAATTATCAAAATCATTTATGGTGACTATGCTTGGCTGTTGGTTTATATTAGGATTGAAATGCGAAAATGATTCGCGGGTTGGCTGCTCAATATTCGGGTTATTATCATCAAAGTTGTAACCCGGAACCTGCGCCTGGAATAGCAAGATTCCGGAAACAATAAAAAATAATAATAACACAAAACTACCAATCCTTGTTTTGAGAATTGTAGAATTTTTCATTTGTGTATATTTAATTAAAGAATAACAGAATATACTATAAAATGTTTAAATCCTTAATGGATTAATAGATATTTACCCGATTTCGTAATAATTATTTTATCAAAACCATTTTAATATATCTGGTAAAATCCGGGGTTGATAATTTGCAAATGAATACACCGCTGGGATAATTTGAGGCATTCCAATTTACAGAATATGCACCCTTGTTTAAAGTATTATTAACAGGTTCAGCAATGATCTTACCTGTAATATCATATATTATCAGTTTTACAAATGATCTTTGCGGGAGAGTAAATTTAATATTTGTAACAGGGTTAAAGGGATTGGGGTAATTCTGTTCTAACATATAACCTGATGCTATTTCTGAAACAGGTATTATTCCAATTGGCGGTAATACTATTGTAGTATCATCTTTCAATGAATCAGGAAAGGCGTAAAATTTGAAATTTATACTATCGTTATAAGAGGTTACTTTCATAGCACCGTAATTTCCGGTAAACCTGTACCTGCTCTCCGGAATTATTACAGCAAAATCACGCCAGTCTTTACCGCCTAAACCATTAATAAAATATGTCATGCCTGTACTATCTATAAGTCTCTCGTAATTATGTTCATGTCCGCAGAGTATTACATTAGCTCCCCATTCTTTAAATGGCCAGCGCATATCATTATTATTGCCATGCTGTCCTGATGAAAAAGGCGGATGATGAAAGTAAACGATCTTAAAACGGGAGGTTGACAATGCAAGTTTGCTTTTTAACCACATTGCCTGAACTGATGTACTTGTTATTCCGTCAGGTTCATTAATATCACTGTTTATAACAAAAAAATGACAATTACCTTTTATAAAATCATAATATCTTTCATTACCGGGTAATGTGAAAAAATTCAAATATGTTCGTCCTGAATCAGAATACCAGTCATGGTTACCTATTGCAGGGAAAAATTTATTAAAAGGAGCTTCGTTTCCAAAAGCTCCTGTATAAGGATTGATATAATCATGATAAAACTGGCCAACATTTGAGTCTATTGTTGAATCTGCTCCATATTCATAGTTATTATCTCCTAATGTTATGATAAAATCAGGGTACCAGCTATGTATCATTTGCGAGACCATTGCTTCGCCCGGAGTGTACCACCTGCCATAATCGCCTATTGCAGCAAATTTTACGACAGGTTGAGCGGTCAATTCAAAACTAAAAGAGACTAAAAATAAAATACAATATTTATACACTTTTTCCATAATGAATAGAATATTAAACTCAATATACTTAAATATTTAACAAGGTAAAATAACCGGAATAAAAAAGCCCGTCCTAAAGACGGGCTTTAAAAAAAGTATTATGAGAATTATTTTACTAATATCATTTTCCTGGTTTCTGAAAATTCATTTGCTGTTAACTTATAGAAATATATACCGCTTGGAAGCAAAGATGCATCAAATTTCAACTCATAATTACCCGCCTTAAAATCCGTATTTAACAGTGTTCCAATTACAGAACCTTTTGTATCAAAAATGCTGAAATTAACAAATCCATCTTTTGGTAAGCTGAATTTTATGTTCGTTGAAGGGTTAAACGGATTTGGATAATTCTGACTAAGCGAATAAGCTGAAGGAATATTATTGTTAACAGGTTCAATAGCTGTGGTCAATTTCCATGCAGCAATGTTATTTACAGACTGACCGCCAGCAACGGTAAAAGTACCTCCTGCTATTACATCACCAAGATAGCTGTTGATAGCTTTAACCCTGGGATTTGAACCACTTACACCTGTTCCTAATGCTGTCCAGGATGTTCCGCTGTAAACAGCAATTTTTGATGCAGGTAGGAAATCAGCAAAATCAAATTCACCGCCGGCATACAAGCTGGTTCCCAATGAGTGCAATGCATATACACCTCCGCTGAAACCAAAGTTCACATTTGAAAAACTGCCGCCGTTCCATTTTGCAATTCTGTTTGTTGTTGAGCCTCCTATTGTTGTAAATGTTCCGCCTAAGTATAAAGAACCGTTAAATACTCTCATACAGTAAACAGCACCATCATCCATACCGACTCCAACGCTAACCCAGTTATTGCCGCTTAATCTTGCTATACGCTTAACAGGTAATCCGTCTGATATAGTAAAGTTTCCGCCGGCATACAGAACAGAGTTATAGGAATCGAGTGCAAATACATCACCGTTAAATCCTGTGCCTAATGAATCCCAAACTGTCTGCCATTTAGCAATCCTGTAAATATTTCTTCCGTTTATATTGGTAAAGTTACCGCCGGCTGCAAGATATGTCCCGTTTGCTGCAAGTGCAAATACATTACCGTTAATTATTCCCCCTGTAGGAGTCCATGTACTGCCATTCCAGAATGCAACCTTGCTGCAGCTTATACCGCCGGCAGAAGTAAACCTTCCGCCTGCTACAAGCTGGTTATTAAAAACTGTTAAAGCAAAAATTGTATCGTTTGTTCCTAAACCTAAAGGCTGCCAGTTTGTTCCATTCCAGCTGGCAATGTTGTTAACAAGCTGACCGCCTGCAACTGCAAAAGAACCTGCTGCTACTATTTCATTGTTGAAAAATGTTATTGCATTTACTGTTCCGCCTGCACCTGTTCCTAAAGCCTGCCAGTTTTGGGAGCGGATCTGTGAATTGAAAAATGTAACAATAAGAATTATACAGAAAAAACCAATAAACTTAAAACCTGTAAAATTTTTCATATTACTATCCCCTATTTAAGTGATTTTTTAAAAATAATATATTTTTTTTCATTTTGATACGCAATTAAAAGATTTTTTTGAAACTTTAATATGTTTATTTTACTTATACACATTATACTATTTAATTTAACTTAATAATACATGGAGGTTTTATGTCAAGAAAGCTTATAATCAGCATTTTTTTAGCATTTTTTGCCCTAACTATCAATCTTTTTTCTGTTACTAAAGGTCCCGGAGATAAAGTTGATAATTTTACAATAACTAATTATGACGGCTCAAGCTACAGTCTATCAGATGCTTTAAGCAAGTCTGATAAAGGTGTAATTGTAATGTTCTGGTCAACAGAGTGTCCAAATGTTCAGCCTTACAATGACAGGATAAACGATTATGCAAAAGAATATATGAGCAAGGGATTCACTGTATGGGCAATAAATTCTAACACAACAGAAAGCACAGATGCAGTATCCGAACATGCTAAGAAGAACGGATATGTATTCCCGGTATTGAAAGATGATAAGAGTTCTGTTGCAGATCTTTTTGGAGCTGTAAAGACACCTGAAGTTTTTGTTTTAGGAAAAGATAATACAGTGTTATATCATGGAAGAATTTCAGATAATAAAGTTGCTGCAGAGCAGACAAGCCATGATCTTAAAAATGCACTTGATGAAATAGCCGCCGGCAAAGAAGTTACAGTAAAAGAAACAAAAGCTTTTGGCTGCGGAATTAAAAGAGCTGAAAAATAAATTTACTGATGATCAAAAAATTAATATTATTTTCTGCGCTTTTTATTTGCTTTTTTTCCGTGACTTCCTTCTCACAGGAAGTAAGGGAACTTAAGACTATTGATGAAGTAAAAGCATTACTGGATAGCTCAAAAGGAAAGGCTACGCTGATAAATTTCTGGGCTACATGGTGTCCACCATGCGTAAAGGAATTTCCTGAGCTAGTAAAGCTGTATAAAGATTACAGGGATAAGGATTTTACATTATTATTTGTTTCACTTGATGAAAATAGTGATGTTACTTCAAAGCTAATTCCCTTTTTAAAGGACCATAAAGTTGATTTTGTTAGTTATCATGCTGACCTGAAAAAACCTGAAGAATTAATAGATCTTATTGATAAATCATGGCAGGGAGAAATTCCATATACCAAGATTTATGATAAGGAAGGAAAAGTAATTTCAACTTTCATGGGAAACAAAACATATGAGCAGTTTGAAACCGAAGTTATAAAAGCTTTAAAATAGTTGATTGATTTAAAGTAACGAAAAAAGCCTCTCAGTATCTGAGAGGCTTTTTTTATGATAATAATTGTAATTTAACTTGGCAGCTTAGCCATTTGGAACCAGAAATCTTCAATGGTTTTAACTGCAAGTGTGTACTCATCAAAATCAACAGGTTTAGTTACATAACAGTTGGCATTAAGGTCATACGATTTTAATATATGATCTTCAGAGCTTGAGCTGCTGAGCATAATAACCGGAATCTTTTTAAGATCAGGATCATTCTTAATATTTTCAAGTACTTCAAAGCCGTTCTTCTTGGGAAGATTAATATCAAGCAGTATTATATCCGGCCTTACCCTGCCTTCATATTTACCGCGTGCGTAGAGATAGTTCAATGCATCTTCGCCATCCCTTGCAACAGAAAAGTGCTTATCTATCTTGCTTTCACTGAAAGCTTCCTTTATCAAGCGAACATCGCCTTCGTTATCTTCTACAAGTAATACCTGTAATGTTCTTGGAATATGATCCATTTATCAAGTTTAAATTGTGAATAATCTCAAAAATACCAAAATTAAATATCAACAACAAGGATAGATACAACTGTGAACACAGGATTAATTATTCCTTATCGGGGATAGTGAAAGTAAATGTTGAACCCATACCCGGCTCAGACTCAACCCATAAATGACCACCGAGCTTTTCAACTATTCTTTTACAGATAGCAAGTCCTATACCTGTTCCGGGATATTCAGAACTGTTATGCAGGCGCTGGAATATAATAAATATCTTAT
>CAZOAP010000165.1:0-7644 GCA_964577645.1 uncultured Ignavibacteriales bacterium | reverse complement strand
TCGGCTTCCTTACTGTATGTGTAATATGAAAATCCTGCAGTAAATGCGATGCCTATAATTGCACCCAGAGCCATTTCACGCTTCTTATCAAATAAGCCGGTAAGCATTGCCAAACCTTCCTGTACTAGTATAAAGAATACCGGCATAATAGGTACAAAAAAGCGGTTAGGTCTTAAAACATCACCGCCTACAAATATTACGTAAAGCGTGAAAACAGCAAATATCATTACTAAGTACAGGTAGCTGTAAAATCTTTCTTTTGAAGTAAGCGTATAGAAAGCTATGAGAACAAATAATCCGTAAAAGCCGTATGATTTAAGGAAGGTCCATGTGTAATCAAGACCGGCGGAATAATATTCAAGCGATGAACCCGTTTTAGCGTAAAATGTATTTGGCAGCAGATACCCGTAATAAGAATACCGCCAGACCATAAATATTAAAGCTGGTATAACATAAATACCAAGCCAAATTAAATTATTACGGGAAGTCAGTTTATTTGTATGAGCAGTAATATCCTGCTTTTTATATTTCAGGGTATATAATATCTTATGCACTACGGTTACAGCAAATATCAGGTTACCTTCCGGTCTTGTTAGTGCAGCAAAAAGAAAAGCAAGTGAGGATAGGGGAATGCTGTCTGAGCCATCTTTGAGTTCGAGTAAATACAGGTATACTCCTAAAGTAATAAGGCAGCCAAAGAGCCCCGTTTCCATTCCGCTGACAGCCCAGTATGCAAAAGAACCATTGGATGCAAGCAGTGTAACTGCTGCAAGGCTGAATACCAGATTGAATGCAGCGCCATTATTCTTGGGGAAAATTTTTGAAGAAATAAGGTACGTGAATAAAAGTGTTATCATTGAAGAAATTATCCCAAGCACCTGTGACGCTGATATGAAATTAAAACCCAGTGATTTTACCCCGGCAAGTACAACGACCCATAAAAAACATGTATAGCCCTCAACACGCTCACCGATATTGAATACCAGCCCGTTACCTTCAGTAAAGTTCTTTACATACCTGTAAGTTATGAAAGAATCATCCTGAATAAAATCAAACGTTTTAGAGTAGTAATATAAAATTATCGCAAGGATCCCAAGCAGAATGAGACCGAATACTTTAACATCCACGGTCTTTGGTGCCTGTGATTTTAATTGTGTTTTTTTTAGCTGTTTTTTTTGACTCACTTATTTAAGATAGCCCTTTATAATCAGTCCGGCAGTCTACATATACTATCAATGAAAATTGACTGCAATGCATACTGCCGGTTCAATGTTATTTTTATCTGCCCTGTTGTTTTTGTTTAAACATTTCGATCTTATTCTTCACCTCAGGATTATTTGGTGATATCCTGTCAAGCTTATACAAGATCTCAAGAGCTTTGTTGTAATCGTTCCTTGTTTCGTATATATCAAGCAGCAGCTTGTACGGATTCCAGAATGACTGTATATCATTTGGATTCTTAGCAAGCGCATCCAGAGCTTCTTTTTCAACTATCGGAGAGAGCTCATCAAATTTAGCCCTGTTACCAACCTTAAGATACTGCATGGAAACATCATACAATATCCTGTAGTCATACGGTATAATTTCTTTTGGGAATAATGCTTCCATCCTGTTCAATACTTCATTGGCTTTGGAATTTTCACCCCTGTTAATGTATTCGTAAGCAAACTGCAGGTACTGTGTACGGTAACTCTGTACACCGTTTGCCTCAACCTGGTTGAAGAATATGTTCGGGTTCTGGAAATTCTTAAAGAAGTACCCATCCTGCGGAGTTTTTGAGTATGCAGCAGGTGTTTCCATGAAATTCTTCCACATTCTATCAGCATTAACACGGAACTGGGTAGGTGTATCAGATTTGAACGGCACTATTCTTTTTGCCATACCTTCCTGCACTACATATTCTTCAAGCCCAATATAGTTATCTTCTGTAACTGTAGCAGAAAAATATACAGGCCTTTGCCAGTTATTAGTCTTTAAAATATCAAATATCATCTGGTCCTGTACCTTAACAGCTTTTACATTACCAGAGGCAAATGAATAGGGCATGCGCCACGTTAGCTTATCGGGTGTTAAGTTCTTTGTCTTTAAACTATCAGGGTAAGCAGTTGGAGGCACATTTACCGTTACTGTTTTATAATCACCCCATTGTATTGGTGATAAACGCTTTATTTCATCATCTGAATAACTGATAGGAACTTTAAGGCTGCCGTACGGCATTGAGTTCTTCATATCCAGTATATACCAGTCAGTATTTAAAAGGCTCAGGTTTACAACTCTTACATCGGTCCTGTATCCTTCAACAGCCTGCAGGTACCAAAGCGGGAATGTATCGTTATCACCATTAGTGAACATGATAGCATCTTTATCAAGACCCTGTAAAAGGTTATATGCGTATTCAAAAGGAACCGTATTATCGTTCCTGTTATTGTAATGGAAATTTGTTTTAAACATCATACCCGGCACAAATACAAGGCATGCAGCCAAAACCAAACCTGAAAGTGCTTTTGATGTCTGAGAGCTTGCAATACTTTCTTTTATGAGCTCAATTATACCCATTATTCCGATACCTATCCATAATGAATAAACAAAGAATGCACCGGTATAGAAGTAATCTCTTTCCCTTGGCTGGGGATCCTGCTGACGCTGGAATAAAGCTGTGAACACACCCATTAACAGGAACATCCACAGGAATGTTAAGCCAAGCTTCCAGTCCTTTCGGAAGTGATAAAAGAGCCCGAAGAGCCCGATCAAGAACGGTATTGCTTTGAATGCCGTAGACCAGAATCCCGCTGCCCCCACAACCAGCAATAATATAACACTAACTAAACTATACAGATATTTTTGCGATGAATAAAAATACATTGATGCGAGCAGCAAGGCACTTAAGCCGATAATAATAAGCATTTTTGTACCGCTGGATGCATTCCACCCAATACCAACATCCTGATCATAACTTTCTCTGCCGATGTACTGCCAGCCAAGATAGCGGTTAAACATCTGGTTGATCTGGTACTTCCAAAGGAAATCCATATCACCTGTATAATTAGCCCAAGTGCGTTTATGCATCGGTTCCTGTGAATATCTTCTTGGCCAGAATGGTGCATCACCGTATTGCTCACGGCTTAGATATGAAACAAGACCGGGAAGATTTTTAGGCTCATTTTCATTGATAGGCAGATTTGTAACATTTGCTCTTAATATAACACCTGCGTAAATTGAGTATCCCAGTATTACAAGGAATAGTGAAGCAAATGCAATTGCATGTGTTTGTTTCTTATTTTTATATGCCCAGTAAACGCCATATATCAATGCAGGAGCAATTAATGCTGCCATAAAAGTTACTGCGCCTGAATCTTCAACTTTAAATGCTTTAATATCGCCGCCAAGCCATGTTGGGAACCAAATAACCGTAATTGGATAAACTGCAATAAAGGATGCACATGTTATGGCAAACATTATGAAAAATGATTTGCGCTCATATTTATGTTTTCTGAAGTAAAATATGAAACCGGCTACAAGAATTACCTGAACAACCAATAAATGTATACCAAGCGATAATCCTATTATAAATGCTATTAACAGCAAAACACGTTCATTTCCTTTTTCATCGGCTTTTTCCCACCAATACATAAGCAGCCATATACAAAGCCCGACAAGCATTGTACCTAATGCGTAAACTTCCGATTCGTTTGCATTGAACCATTCTGCATCACCAAAAGCAAAGGATAAGGCACCAATAGCGGCCGCGGAATAGACCATTATTGCATCCCATTTTGTTTCAATTTTGCCTTTCCACACTTTTATTACCGATACTATTACAAGGTACAAAAATGCTGCTGTAAATGCTGAGCTTATCGCCGCAAGTGCATTCATCCGCATTGCAGGATTAGAACCAATAGGTATCATTGTTGCTAATTTGCCAAGGAGAATCCATAACGGAGCACCGGGAGGGTGCGGAACGGATAGAGTATATCCGCATGCAATAAATTCACCGCAGTCCCAAAAAGAGAGGGTTTTCTGCATTGTATAGAGATAGGTGATAGCACATATAAGAAAAACTATCCCCGCAAAGATATAATTAAGCCTCTTATAATTCATGTATTTTAGGAAGTTTTATAAAAAACAAATATATTTAATATGTTAGTCAGTTTCAATGAAAAACGATGTTTTTTGAGGTTTTAATTTGTGGTGGTTTTAGAAATGAGATGCCTGAAAATGTGATTTTGTTATTAGTTTTGTTAATAAACAACGTTAGATACGATACCTGCGGCACTGTGATATTTGTATAATCATTTTTTACCGATTTTTGATCCCTACGGGATTAATATATTTTATCTGATTTGTTAAATTTAAATTCAAACATTTTGTTTATATTGACTCCGTAGGAGTCAAATATTGGTAGATTTTAAATAGTAAATGCATTTGATGCCGTAGGTATCAGATATTTATTTGAAGATGAGAATTAATTAAAAAGGGATGCTAATTTAGCATCCCTTTAAAAATATTTATTCAAAATGATCTTATTTTACCAAGATCATTTTGTTGGTTCTTATGAAATCACCAGCAGTTAAGCGGTAATAATAGGAACCGCTTGGGAGTCCGGAAGCATTGAAATCATATTTATATGTTCCGGGTTTTAATTCCTGGTTTACAAGTGTTGATACCAATTGACCCAGCGAGTTGTATATCACAAGGCTAACTTCCCTTGTCTTAGCTATACTGAATTCAATATTAGTCGTTGGGTTAAACGGATTAGGATAGTTTTGTTTAAGCTCAAATCTTTGTGGTACTTCTGTGCTTATTGTATGAATACCAATTGCGCTGCTGTTACCAACAAAAACATTATCTATGTTACACCATAAACCATCAACAGTTGTATTCATATAATACCTGAAAGCAATATAGATTTTTTGACCATTAAATGAACTTAAATCAAATTTATATTCATTCCAAACGTTATTAGAATCTGCACTACGTATAGTTGCAAGTTTTGATATAGCAACAGACGGATCCTGGTCACTGCAAACCCACACCTGCATAGTATCAATATAATCTTGCAAATTTAGACCCAGAATTGAATCTGCCGGAGTACCTAGTAACATCCAAAATTTTAAACTATCACCTGATACAATTCTCAAACTATCTGTAAATACCCAGTCATCTGCAACCGGGTCACCGGCTCTCCATGGGATAGAAAGACCTCTTGCAGTGAAGAAATTTGCACGTGATTTTATTGAAGCATTTACGCCTGGGAATGTAGAATTTGTATCTCTTACTTTCCATACTGCGTTTGGATACAATGGGTTTGATGCATCTGCATCTATTGCTATCCAATTTGTGGGTAAACTATCCGGTCCAACAAATCCGGAAGTTTCAAATGTTTCATTAATTAATATCCTTTGAGAAAACGAAAACGGGCTTAAAGCTAATAAAAGCATAAAAACAGTAAGTAATATCTTCATGATACCTCCGAAGAATTAAAAATATAGTTAATTGAAATTTCATGAAACTTAATGATTTCTAAACTAAATTTCTACTGCAAAAATAGAAATTGTATGTAAAAATATGTAATAAATTGAATTATAAAGAACAATATCTTAAATTTGTAAATACTAATTATAACTTATATGAAAATAATTACAGGCGGTGCAGGTTTCATTGGGAGCGCAATTTGCTGGAGACTTAACACTCTTGGCAATAACGATATACTTATAGTTGATGAAGATGTAAATGGAACAAAACAGAATAATCTTAAAGAACTTGAATATGTTGATTTCATTGATAAAGATTCATTTTTAAAGAAAGTTCACGCAGGTGCCATAAATTACAAGGTTGATGCAATTTATCACATGGGAGCATGCAGCTCAACCACTGAAAATAACATGGAATACCTTATAGAAAATAATGTTGAATATTCTAAATCACTTGGCAGCTGGTGCTTAAAAAATAATGCAAAATATATATACGCATCTAGTGCTGCTACTTATGGTGACGGCTCACAGGGATTTAAAGATGATATTGAAAATATCCCGAACTTAAAGCCGCTTAACAAATACGGACTTTCAAAACAAATGTTTGATATGTGGGTTATAGAAAATAAGCTGCAGAATAAGTTTGTTGGTCTTAAATATTTCAATGTGTTCGGTCCTAACGAGAACCATAAAGGCCACATGAAGAGTATGATAAATAAATCTTTTCACCAGGTAATGGAAACCGGGAAGCTGAAACTGTTTAAATCTATGAACCCGGAATATAAAGACGGTGAACAGAAACGTGATTTTGTGTATGTAAAAGATGCAGTTGATATGACAATATTCTTTGATCCTTTGAATGAAGCCGGTAAGAACTTAACCGGTATCTATAATATCGGCTCAGGTGAAGCAAATACATGGCTTAGAGTTGCTAATGCAATTTTTAAAGCGCTTGATAAAAAACCTGAAATTGAATTTGTTGAGCTGCCGGATGAACTAAAGAACCAGTACCAGTATTACAGCAAGGCTGATCTGTCAAAATTAAAAGCTTCGGGGTATGATAAAGAAATAATGACAATTGAAGATTCAATTGCTGATTATGTGAAGAATTATCTGGTTGAAGATAAATATCTTAGTGTATAAAAATATAATGTTAAAGAATGACACTAAGGCACAAAGTCTCAAAGGCATCGTGCAATTTTCTGAATGAGAAGTTTTAACAAGTTAGTATATGCTCCAATTTTATTAATAAAAATATATTTGTTAAATAAATCATGAATTATCTATCTTCAGATAAGAATAAAAAATTAATCCCATTAAGTGACAGGGAAGAAGAGATCGGTAAAATTATTGTTAACGCAGCATTTAAAGTTCATACAGCTCTTGGTCCAGGGTTATTGGAAAAAATCTATGAAATTTGCTTTGTACATGAATTGAAAAAAGCTGGATTGAAAGCAGTAAGACAAATTGATATCCCTGTTGTGTACGATAGTATTATATTTGAAGAAGGTTTGCGAATTGATGTTTTTGTTGAAGATTTAGTTATTTGTGAAATAAAAGCAATCGAACAGGTAAATCCAGTTTGGTTTGCACAGGTTCTTAGTCATTTAAATTTATCTGATAAGCGTTTAGGCTATTTGATTAATTTTAATGTTGAAAAAATTAAAGATGGAATAAAAAGAATCATAAGATAAAATTTTGAACATTAGTTTCCGCTTTTTGTTTTGAAAGATAAAACAATAGTAAGATACAAAGATTTGAAGAAATTCAGAATCCATTTAAAATTATAAAGAAAAAACTTAGAGCCTTAGTGCCTTTGTGTCTGTATTTAATTATAGTAATTTGAGCTTTAACATTTGAAATTACTCAATTATCTTACCTGTTCCCACTCTTCACTGATAGATCTATTCTTGAAAAACACAGAGAATGAATTCTTGGTCCAGTCACCGAAAACTTTTAAATATCCAAATTTCCTGTAACGGCGCGGTGATTCATATACCAGCAGCTCATTTAGGAATTTAATTTTACCTATGCCTGAGAGCTTTATCCTTCTGTAAAGATCATAATCTTCTCCGGCAGCAAGCAGCTCATTGTAGCCATGAACTTTCATGAAGACATCAGCACGCACCATCTGGCACTCACCCCTGCCCATACCCATTCCCGCTTTGTTGAG
>CAZOAP010000164.1:0-7675 GCA_964577645.1 uncultured Ignavibacteriales bacterium | reverse complement strand
AGGAAAATAAGGAATTGGAAAAATTATTCAGAGATTCTGTTACAAAATATGGTCTAACTGACTGGAAGCTTGATAATATTTCCTTATGGCTGAAATCCGGTAAAATTGAACCAGAGATTAAAACTCATATTGAAAAATTAATAAATTTGATCTAAAAATGTGACCACCGCTCAACCAGGCTAACGCAGGATTTATTCCCCTCCCATCTCAAGCCCAGGTCATTGACTTAATAAAGGAGGGGAGCTAAAAGAAATTTTATTTATCTTAATTCTGCAATTGCTGCAGCATCTTCTTTGCATTTGGATTGTTTGGTGCAAGCTCAAGAACTTTTTTATAATTAGCTATTGCAAGATCCTTTTTGCCTGCATTCATATAAGCCTCGCCAAGCGAATCATATACATTAGGTGCATTTGGAAAAAGCTTAGCGTTCAGCTCAAATACATTAATCGCATCATCAAGCTTATTATCATTCATCAGTTCATAACCAAAAGCATTCAGGTGCCTATCGTTATAAAGCATGCCATTTGATTCCAGAATATGTTTAAGAGAGCTTTCAAGCTCTGCGATACCCCCGTTCTGTAATATCTCAAACATTTTCATCTGCATAGTAATATCAGGTTTTGGATATTCCTTACCCTTCATAGCATCCATAAACCTGTTTATGATACCATCTGCAACCTGCCCGAAGTTTGATGTAATAATAATTGTATAACCGTCTTTCAGCTGGGCAATAACACTGTTCCATACAGGTGTACCGCCTGCATCAATTCCCGGCGGCAGCAGTTCAGTTTTTCTTAAATACTGGTCAAATTTCAGCAGGTCTTCTGCTGTTGAGTACATTCCGCCTGCAGGTGATGGCTGCTCGGGGAAATTGGAATTCTTTTTATTGCCGTTAAAAGTAATACGTGTACCAATTGACATATCTGGTACAGTTTCACCCATTAAAAGGTAGTGTGAATTTAACATCCCAAGGGGCTTAAAAAATCTTTCTTTCAGATTATCCGGATAGGATTTCCCGGTTACTTTTTCAATTATGCCACCAAGTACTGCATAACCGGAGTTTGAGTATTCCTGTCCTGTCCCCGGTTCAAATAATAATGGTTCATTTTTAATAATGGCAAGGTAGTCATCAACGGTTTTTACATTCCTGATATTCTGCATATATGCCGGATCGTTTAAGTAATCTCCAAGACCGGCTTTCATT
Source organism: uncultured Ignavibacteriales bacterium (assembly GCA_964577645.1). Taxonomy (GTDB): domain Bacteria; phylum Bacteroidota; class Ignavibacteria; order Tepidaquicellales; family OLB5; genus OLB5. The sequence continues at coordinate 6,471 of CAZOAP010000164.1, read as the reverse complement.
TCTAAAAGCATACTTATCGTTATCTTATCATCCCTATCATCACCATATAGCTTTACATACTTTCCCAGGTTATCACTTGTGCTAAGCTTACCATCTTTTTCCAGCTGTATTATCATAGCATGAGTGAACATTTTATTCAGTGAGCCTATGCGGAAGAGTGTTTCTTTGCTAACGGGAGTCTTTGCTTCCCAGTCAGCATATCCAAACTGTTTTTCATATAAAATGTTACCGTCCTTTGCTGCCAGGACGTTACCTGAGAACATACCGATATCATTATACTCATTTACAATTTTATCAAGCTTATCAATATGATCATCTGCTATTATATGATTTGCAAAAACTATCAAAAAAAGGACTGCGAAATTGGTTCTTATATTCATATTTTTATAAATTATTAGATATTAATAATAAGATGCATTTATATGAATAAAAGTCGCATTATAAATAATCATTTTCATTCCAATTTTGTAAATTAAACCTTATTTTAGGATCCGGAAATTAACTATTAATCTAATAAATATTTTTATTTATGGCGGAAACCAAGACCAAACCAACTAAAGTCAGCGTGAAGAAATTCATTGATTCTGTAGATGATGAACAGAAGAGAAAGGACAGTTATGTACTGATAGATATGATGAAAAAAATTACAAAGGCTGAACCAAAAATGTGGGGTCCAACCATTGTTGGCTTTGGCTCATACCATTACAAATATGATTCCGGCCATGAAGGTGATACATGCCTGACAGGATTTTCACCGCGAAAGGCTGCTTTTTCAATCTATGCAATGTGCGGCAGAGGGTATGAGGAATACCTGGATAAGCTTGGTAAGTTTAAACAGGGCAATGGCGGCTGTATATATATAAAAAAACTTTCTGATGTTGATTTAAAAGTACTCAAAGGGCTTATTACTGCATCTGTAAAAGATACAAAGAAAAAATGGGGATGATATGACCCAAAATGAACTCTTCCTTGTTTTTGGTGTTAACGGATTTATATCAGTTACTATGCTTGTAATTGGTATTGTATCCTATATCAGAACAAAAAAATTTCTGAACTCTGCTATTGAAACTAAAGGTATAGTCATTGAGGATGTCTACAAAGGCTCAGAAGATGGCGGAGGAAGCATGTATTCACCCAAAGTGAAATTTACAGACAGAATGGGTAAAGAGTATGTTTTTACTGAGAACTGGTCCTCAAACAGGCCTGATTTTAAAATAGGGGATGAAGTTATAGTTCTATACAACCCTGCAAAACCTGAAAAAGCAAGACGCGGCGGGAAGAAGTGGAAATTCTTCTTTATTGCATGGCTCCTTGGCGGATTAGGTATCTTGTTTACTTCAATGCTTGTGTTTTTTATAATGTTAATTCTATTGTTTAAGTAATATTTTAACAGTTTAAAATCATATTTATATAATTATTTTTGTATGGAGTGAAGAATTACTTTTTCACTATTTCTCAATTTCAATATTAATATCATGGACAGGGCAATAATATTATTTGGCATTATAGGAGCGCTAATGTTTGCTGCTTATATTTATTTTATTATCAAAACATCATATGATGATGAGAAGCTGAAGAAAAAAGAAAAGCTTGAGCAGGAAATGCTGGATGAAAAAAATAAAATCAGCGCAAACGGCAAACATTGATAACAGTACAGAAAGAATTCACGCTTAAGCCGCGCTCACGGGGATTCCATATCATAACAGAGGAAGTGCTGTCACACATTCCCTGGCTTAAGAACATTAAACATGGGATAGCCAATATCTTCATTAAACATACATCAGCCTCGCTCAGCATCAACGAAAACGCTGACCCCTCAGTAAGAACTGATATGGAAGCTCACTTTAATATAATGGTACCTGAAGATGCAGACCATTATGAGCATACCTTCGAAGGTCCCGACGATATGACCTCACACATTAAAAACTCTATACTTGGTTCTTTCCTTTCAATTCCAATTACAAACGGAAAATTAAACCTTGGCACATGGCAGGGCATCTACTTATGTGAACACCGCAACCGGGGAGGCAGCAGGAAAATTGTTGTTACACTAATTGGTGAATGACATATTTTTTTGGATTTATGCATAAGTGATTATATAAAAGCTTATTAATGTGCCCTTCGTAAAATTAAATTTAAGGAGAAACTTATTATGGCTGTTAAATTTTACGCTATTTTGTTAATTATTTGTATTTTCTGTTCCGGTGATATTATTTATTCACAAAACACAAACGGCATTCAGGATGTACACTTATCTGTAACAAAATCCATAGAACAAACAAAAATAGAAGCTGAGCTTAATAAGCTTAAGAAAGAAGACAGAGCTGAAAATCTTTCAGGAATCATTGAGCTTAATTCCAAACTTGAAAAAATTACAGGTACAGGAAGAATTGAAATGGGAAGTCTGATTAATACCGGTAATTATGGGTCACTTATTAGGTTTAACCCGCAGCCGGGTACAGGCGGATTTACTGATGATATAACCAATACACGAATATATACAAATGATAACAGGAAAATAAAAGGAATTGCTGCCGCAATTGAACAGCGCGGCTCAACTGCAGGGAAGTTATGGTCAGTTGTAATTTATTCTGCAGATAGCCTTTCGCCTGATACATTGAAGGTCTATTACTCTGTGAATAACGGTTTATCATGGAATTTATTTGTATCAGGTAATACCAGGCCGGGTGATTTTGTTACACCCGATGATATGGATATGGAGCTGGTTGAAAACACCACAGGACAGAAATATCTATGGGTGGCATTCGGCTTCAAACAGGCATCCGGCAGAAAAGCAGTTGGATCTTTTGTACTTCAGGTCCCTAACCTCAACGGCACATTCTATAATTTAATGGAATGGGCTCCGGGAGACTCAACCAAGAATTTTTATAACATCAGGCTTACATCAGATAATGCCAGGTATGCAGCTACTCCATATATTTTTATTGCCTGTTCATTTGATTCAACCGACGGCAGCGGAAACCGTGTTAATTCACAAAAATTTGCAAGGATACTAAGCCCGTATTCACTCACAAATCCCGCCATTTCATACATGCAGCCAAAATATTACTGGTACGAAAATTCATCATCATACCCGAGAACATCATATACTGATATAGCATATTTCAATAATGGCGGAGAGGATTCAGTTGAAGTTTCATTTTGCGGAGTGCCTGACAGTACTAAGATATACTTTGCCAAAAGTGATATCAACGGCAATCCTCCGCTAAGCTCTAACGGAGCCGGCGGCAACATTGGCGGAAGTGAACCGGGGAGCTATAAAACGAATGCCAGGCTATCTTCAAACGGGAATGATAACGGTAGCATTGTATGTGTATTCAGGCAAAACAGCGGTGCAAACAGGAATGTAAAATGGTTCTCGACATCAAACTTCGGTAATTTTGCCTCGGGATTTTCAGAAAGCAGCTTACTTGGAAGCAGTGTAAATCAGAATTATTCTCCTGAAATAATTGGTGTAAGGAACGGGAACACTCATTACATAACATTTTTGACCAAGGCTGCAGAAGACAGTATTCATTTTATTGCTATGAACAGTACAGGTTTGCTGAACCATACTTACAGAATGAATTACTTCACAGCCTCTGATGTAATTGCCCCAAAGCCTGTGTTCAGGTATCAGAATAATGACAGCTGCTTTATGATATATTCCGAAGATGGACCCAAAAATCTTATTTCAACTGCAGGATGTTCAGGTAACCCTATTGGATTGATTAATAACCAGCTGCCTGCAGAATATGCCTTACTGCAGAATTATCCCAATCCTTTCAACCCAACAACAACTATAACATTCAGCATCCCGGGAAAAGCATTTGTTAAGCTTACAGTGTATGATGTTACGGGAAAAGAAGTTGCAGTGCTTGCTGATTCAGAATATTTACCCGGCAGCCATGAATTTGTTTTTAATGCCAATGGATTGGCAAGCGGGGTATATTTCTACAAGCTGGATGCAGCAAAAGGAGGGTCGGCATCAGGTTACACAGAGATCAAAAAAATGGTTTTGCTGAAATAAATCTCAGGTAGTGCCTTTCATTTCATGTGGTAATAAGGACTGGTTTTCGTGACAGTCCTTTTTATTATGTTAATATAAATATTTTCCATAAATTTGTAATAATTAATATTTAAGTATGGAACAAATATTCTATATTCTGGCAAAATCACTCGAAGCAGTAAGCTTTTCAATAATGATATATGGCGCATTAATCGCAGTATTGATGTTCATATTGAATGAAGCCGGAAGGGTAAACGGTAAGTTCAGGCTTTCCAGGCTGAGCAAGATAAGAATGGATTTCGGTAATTATATTCTGCTGGGGCTTGAGTTCTTAATTGCTGCAGATATTATTGAAACTATTTTAAAGCCCACAAACGAAGAATTGATAGAGCTTGGCGGGATAGTATTGATACGAATATTATTAAGTTACTTCCTTACTAAAGAAATAAATGAATTGAAAGTTAACACACCGGAAATTGATAAATAAGAAATTTTGATGCATAAAAAAAGGAGGCTTAAAATTTAAGTCTCCTTTTTTATTATATCATTATAAAATTATACAGTAGCTTTTTTATCTTCATCTTTATTCAGATCAATATCAGGTACTTTTTTCAGGTCAAGCATATAGCTTGGGATTGTTCTGAAAATATAATCCCACAGCGGTGTTGATACACCGTAAGCTGTATGGTCATCTTCATAGTGATGGCGCAGGTGATATGACCTTAAGAAACCGCCGATCTTACCTTTAAGATTAATATGGTGTGTTGCGTAGTGAATTGAATCATAGCTTACATAACCAAGAACGAATCCCGAAAATATTATCAGGTAATAATTACCGAATATTGCCATAAAAACATAAAAGAAAAATGTTGCCAGCGGAACGCTTACCAAAAGCGGCATAACAAGCCTTGTTGCATCCCTGGGGTAATCATGATGGATACCGTGAACCAGGAAATGCACTTTTTTGCCTGTTTCGGATTTAGGGTCATAATGAAAAGCCCACCTGTGAATTATATATTCTATGAGGGTCCATAATAAAATACCGCCAAAATATGCAAGTATTCCGTTTAATACAGGTACTCTTTGAAAGCCAAAGTAAGCACACACCAGTAATATGGGTACATAAACTACAACCGGTGTAACAGGATGGATATGCGAAAAATACTCCAGGAATGAATTCTTGAACAGAGGTATTGTTTCGTTCTTGTTTGAAACGTACTTAGACTTTGCCATTTTAATTAATAAGTTTATTTACAAAGTTACTAAAATTTAAGAAAATTTTCAATAATTTCAAGGTAACCATTTATTAAATATGGAATTAAAACGCTGGAAGAAACTGTTGACTGAAATTAAATTTTCCAATTACTGGTGGAGCTACAGAGTTGATAAATATCTGCTTCCTGATGGGAAAGAAGGTGAGTATCATTATGCATTTACATACGGTTCAGCATTTATAGTTCCCGTTGATCAAGATGGCAAAATATTAATGGTAAAACAATACAGATATTTAAACGATAGGTTCAGTATAGAGTTCCCCGGCGGGGGAGTGAAGAAGGAAAACAACCACGATGCCGAGGCAAGGAAGGAGCTGATTGAGGAAACTGGCTTTGATGGTGAGCTTGAGTATGCCGGAATGTTCAATCCGTACAACGGAGTTACCAATGAAATATGCAAAGTTTATATTGCACGGAACTTAAAGCCAAGTAAAGCGTATAAAAAAGACGATTCCGAAGAATTTGAGATGTTTACATATACACCGGGAGAAATTGATGAAATGATAGCAAATAATGAGATCTACGACGGCATGACACTGGCTAGCTGGGCTTTGGTAAAACATAAAATATAAAAAAATATAATTTAAAAATGCTTTTCTCCTCTCTTCTTGAAGGAGAGGGGCCAGGTATGAGGTAATCTATGAAAAAACTGTTCACAATTTTATTTGCTTTAGTTGCAGTATCAATTTATTCACAAAACAGGGATACTACATTTAAATATGATCTTAACTTTGACGGAAAAGATGAAATTATAAAATGTTCTTACAATGAAGCAACCTATGAGTTTATCCTGCAGATAGGCAGTGCCGCGGCAACCGGTACTTTTGCTGAGAGCTATGATATGGGTATTGAGATCATTGATATCAATAAGAACGATAACCTTCGTGAAGTGGTATTAAAAGGCTATGGCAACAGCGACCAGAACGATATGTATTTCTTCCAGTATATAAACGGGAACATTGTCAGCTGCGGACACCTGCCTTCTAATTTTGGGGTTGAAGCCAAAGGCAACAGTATATTAACTGAATACGGCTGGATGGGCTTCTGGGATATAAAAATAAAATATGAATTTAACTCAAAGAATAAAACCCTCACAAAGATAGAAGAAGATTTCTATGAAGTTAATAAAGAGTGTGAAGTAAAAAATACTTTCAATCTTTTATCAGGAAGGGACGATAAATCTGTAGT